>CAJQQK010000023.1 GCA_905480435.1 uncultured Hyphomicrobiaceae bacterium
CAGACCGTCAACGATGGCGCGGGCATACTCCAGCCACTTCTCGCGCTTGTGGAGATGCGCCAACGGCGTGCCTGTGAGCGCGTTGAAGGTGCGGTTGCACGTCTTGCACATGTAGCGCTTCATGCCGGTGGCGACGCCCCACTTGCTGAAGCTTTCCGCGCCGCAGTGCCCGCAAGCAGGTGCCTTGGCAAACTCGACTTCAAGCAAACTGGTGACGATGTTAGCGGAGTTACTCGACTTCAGCGCCATCATCAGGGCTGATCGCTGGATCACCGACAAACCGCCCAACTCATCCAAAAGCACTTGAAACTGCTTGGTCTTCATGACGATCTCCCGATGTCGAATCACCGGTAGATGATGCGCCTACATTTAGGCCGAACAGAGCCACTAAAGTGGGGAGCGTTTTAGGGAGACTTATTCGAGATGCTCGTTGCCCGTGACGTTATTGGGCGTGCGGAGGAAAAGTAACACGGCAATAGCGGCGCAAACCGGCAGGAGGGCAAGGAAGCGCAGCGTCCAGGTTGCGTCTCCTATGGCATCGAATGCCCAGCCAATCGGCAAGGGCCCGAGTGACGCGCCGACGACGCCGATCATCTGGCCGGTGCCTTGGATTGAGCCAAGATGTTTGCGGCCAAAATATCGCGGCCAGATATAGCCGAACATCGTCATCGAGAACGCGTTGTTGATACCAAAAATGACCGAATAGACAATGGCGAAGGCGCTGCTGTGTGCGACCGTGATCATCGTCAGTGACGTTGCGGTAATGAGCAGAGCAAGTACCAGGACATAACGGGTTCGGATGCGATCAAATAAGCGCCCAACCACAGGCATAGCGACAACCATCGAGATTGCGGAGATCGTAAAGGCCTGCGCTGCGAATTCAGTGGAGATGCCCTGTGAGGTGAGCACTTCCACCTGCCAGAAATGAAGGCTCGTGATGAGCATGGCGAGGGCGAACCAGCTGACTGACACAATGTAGAATGTCGGAGTTCTGAGTGCTTCTGCCAGAGAGAGCCCGACGATGGTCTCCTGGTCGGCTATATCTGTTGCGGCCGTTTGTTTCTCGCCGTCGGGGCGCAGACCAACGTCTTCAGGCTTATCGATGGCGAGTAGCAGTAAGGGTGGTAGCATCAGGATCCAGGTCATGATGCCGAGTGCAACCCAGGCCTGGCGCCAACCGATCGTGTCGATTAGGTATTGGCCAAGAGGGGGATGAATGGCCATCGAGATGCCGAAACCGAGCGCCATCAAACCCATCGCAAAGCCGCGTTGTTTGGCGAACCATTGCGAGACAAAATTGGCGCTGCCCAGCATCATCGAGCCCTGGCCGAAGAAGCGCAGCAGTGCGAATGCCAAGGCAAGCCAGAGGAAGTTGGCCGCCGCCCCGAAAAGCATGCAGCACAAGCCAAGCAAAATGACGATTGCGATTAGTGATTTTCGCGCACCGAAGCGATCCACCAGCCGGCCTGT
Organism: uncultured Hyphomicrobiaceae bacterium; assembly: GCA_905480435.1. Lineage (GTDB taxonomy): Bacteria > Pseudomonadota > Alphaproteobacteria > Rhizobiales > Hyphomicrobiaceae > CAJQQK01. The sequence continues at coordinate 1,471 of CAJQQK010000023.1, forward strand.
TTGTGGCAGAAGGAATGCCGCGATCAGGGTCGCGAGGCCATAGGCGGTTGCGATCGTTGCCTTGGAGATGCCGAGATCGCGGCTGATCGGATCGATGAAGACGGAAAATGTGTGCGATTGGCCCGGTCCGGACGCGAAGATCCCGAGGCTTGCAACCGCGACCATCACCCAGCCGTAGAAGAAGCGATCGCTGGTTTTGGCTACCGCGCGTTTGCGGATTGCATCGATCACGCTGATAGTCCCCCGATTGTTGCGTCGTGCGGCGCAAGCTTTAGCATGGTTTGCGATAGGCATCAGGGCGTGAATTCGGCACGTCGCTATAGTGATCCCGACCATGATCGGGGGCAAATCCGATGAGGAGATATAATAGTCATGCAACTGCAGGGACAAAGCGTGCTGGTGACAGGCGCAGCAAACGGAATTGGGCGGGCAATAGCGCTTGGGATGGCACGCGCCGGAGCCGATGTTGCGGCGTCGGATCTCGACAAAGCGAATGTATCGACGCTCAAAGCTGAAATTGAAACAATGGGCCGTAAATGCATCGCGATTGAAGCTGATGCAGGCGACGTCGCCGCGATCGATGCGATGGTCTCTCAGACAGTCGATGTCTTTGGCAAGATTGACGTCATCGTCAACAATGCCGGTGTGACCCGTCGCGCGCAGATTATGGATCTGACGGAAGATGATTTCGATCGCATGAACCGCGTCAACACCAAGGGCGTTTTCTTCTGCATGCAGCGCGCGGCCAAGGAGATGATCAAGCAAGGTGGTGGACGCATTATCAATATTGCTTCGATTGCGGGCAAAGGCTTTGCCGGTTCGTCGAACGTCATCTACGCCGGCACAAAAGGTGCCGTGATTGCGATGACGCGGCTTGGTTCTGTACAACTCGGGCCCCATAATATTACCGTCAATGCGGTTTGTCCGGGCGTAACGGAAACGGCGATCTACGATGCGATAATGGCCAGCGATGCAGAAAAACAGGGCGTGCCAGAAGCTGAAGTCCGAGCGAAAGCGCTTGAGAAGATCCCATTGAGACGCAGCAATACGCCAGGCGATATCGCGGATATGTGCGTGTTCCTGGCGTCTGATGCGGCGCGAAATGTGAGCGGGCAGTCGCTGCACGTTGACGGAGCGCTTGTACCGGACTAGATGCGGACTTGCAGCCGCGGTCCGAACCTTGGGTCCGTGCCCATTGAATTGGAATGTTGATGTCGCAGATATTGATGAACTCCTGCCGTGGTCGAGGATTGCCCGAATTGGCAGCTGATCTAGGCGGTGTCACGGTCTGCAGCGACCCGACGGCTGCAAGGGCGCTGCTTGGCCGGTGCCCGGCTGCGGATGTGACACCTCTGGTGCCTCTCGACGCTTTGGCGGCTGCACTCGGTATCGCTCGCCTCGACGCCAAGGATGAACGTGGTCGGATGGGGCTTGGCAGCTTCAAGGCGCTCGGCGCCGCGCATGCGATCGCAAAACTTGCGGCAGCTTCAAGCGGGCCTGGCGATGATCTCTCCAAGGCGCTTGAAGGCGAAACGTTTGTCTGTGCCAGTGCCGGTAATCACGGCCTTTCGGTTGCTGCTGGTGCGCGCCTGTTTGGCGCTAAAGCTGTGATCTATTTGAGCGAGACTGTGCCGGATGAATTCGCCGGTCGGCTGCGCGAGAAGGGGGCGGATGTTGTGCGTGCAGGCGCCGACTATGCAGCGAGTATGACAGCTGCCATGGCCGCGGCTGAGCGTGAGGGCTGGCGGCTGCTTTCTGATAGCTCGTGGCCTGGCTACATTGAGCCTGCACATGATGTCATGGAGGGCTATCTGGTAATGGCAGCGGAAGCTGGCGAGCAGCTTGAGCAACCTCCAAGTCACATTTTTCTACAAGCCGGCGTTGGCGGATTGGCTGCGGCGTGCGCCGTGTTTTCACGAAAGATTTGGGGAGATGCGCCCAAAATCTGCGTCGTTGAACCTGAGTTTGCACCGGCGCTCAAGGCGAGTATTGAAGCTGGCAAATCGGTTGTCGCACCAGGGCCGGTGTCCGCGATGGGCCGGCTGGATTGCAAAGAGTCATCAATCTTGGCGTTGGATGCGCTGGCTCGTGACGCCGAGGCGTTCATGACCGTCACGGAAGATGAGGCCGCTGCTGCCGTGACAATGCTCGATCAGCACGGCATGTCGTCATCGCCGTCAGGTGCCGCTGGATTGGCCGGGCTTGTGGTTGCGCTTGGTGACAAAGCCGGCAGAGCCGCGCTGGATCTCAACGCGGACTCACGCGTGTTGCTCTACATCTCAGAAGGCGCGATCGATGACTGAGCCGGCATTTGCAGGTGACTTTCCTGATGCCGAATTTACGGTTCGGCTGGAGCGTGCACAACGTTCAATGGCTGCCGAGAAACTTGATGCGCTGCTGATTACAACTGAAGCGGAGCTCCGTTATTTTTCTGGCTTCCGCACACTGTTTTGGCAAAGCCCGACCCGGCCTTGGTTTTTGATCGTACCGGCTGCGGGGAAACCAATCGCCGTTGTTCCCGAAATCGGCGCCGCGCTGATGCGCGCAACCTGGATTGACGACGTCCGGACCTGGGCTGCGCCGCATGCCTCAGATGATGGCGTGTCGCTGCTGACCGCTGCCATGGCGGGGTATGCGCGCGTTGGCATGAGTATGGGACGCGCGAGCGCATTACGGATGCCGCTTACGGATTTTCAGCGGGTGCGCGATGCATTGCCAGGCACGCAATGGTCTGATGCAAGTGTGTTGTTGCGCAATTTACGCATGGTGAAATCAGAAGCCGAGATCGACAAGATCCGCGCGATATGTGCGATCGGCTCGGCTGCATTTGAGCGAGGCACCGAGCTGTTCCACGAAGGACAACCTCTCGATGAGGTGTTCCGCGCCTTTAAGATTGAGCTGCTGCGTCAGGGGGCAGAAGATGTCCCCTACCTTGTTGGTGGTGCGGGGTCGGGCGGGTATGCCGATGTGATTTCGCCGCCAAGCGCGCGGCCTTTGCAGCGCGGTGATGTGTTGATGCTCGATACCGGCGCAACGCGGCATGGCTATTTTTGCGATTTTGACCGCAACTTTGCGATTGGGCCGCCAAGCGAAGCGGCAACGACAGCTAATGACGTCCTCTGGCGCGCGACAGAGGCCGGGCTGGCCGTCGCCCGACCAGGTGCGACCTGTGCCGATGTCTATCGGGCGATGGCGAACGTCATCGGCCAAGGTGATGGCGATGTCGGGCGCCTCGGTCATGCACTTGGCTCTGAGCTCACCGAAGAGCCCTCCTTGATTAGCTGGGATCAGACTGTGCTGCAGGCGGGCATGGTCATGACACTCGAGCCCAGTATGGTCGTCGCTGGCGATGCGATCATGGTCCATGAGGAAAACATTGTCGTGCGCGACGGCGCGCCTGAATTGCTGACAAAGCGTGCCGCACCCGAGCTGGTGGCGATTTAATTGCTCCAGACAGACCGAATGAGCGTGTTTATTAAATAAATAACAGTCTTTATCAGCAAGATTGAAGCTCACTGCGGTTAAGATTTTGTGATGAGCACATAAGTATGCCGATGAGCGGAATAGAGAAACGTCGAGTCCGATTTGCGTCGATTTCGGGCCTCGGTCGCGAAGATCTGCCGCTGGCCGCGGAGATCTGGTACGAAGACATCATTCGGCAAGTTTGGTCATCGCGAGATGTTATCAAGGTCGCTCTGCTGTTGAGACGTTACATGAGCAGCCCGGATGAGAAACTCCTCTCCGTCAATTACATCGAGCGAACGTTCAATTTGGACGTTCGAATGACGCTTGATACGCTGCGGCAGATGCAGATGTTTGGCGCCATTGAGGCGTTCTCCATTAATCACAACATGTTGCATGCCTCGCTTTGTCTGAGTTTGATGCAGCGCGTTAAGACCATGGAAATGCGGGCACGTATTATCGAATTGAGCGGTGCCCGTGCGATGGACGCGTTTCTTAGCGGTGAGACACCGGATCGCTGGTTACCACCTGGAGACTTAGCGCCGGCGTCAAACAGCGATGAAACCGATCACTCATCAGGATGATGAGAACGGGTCTGAGCTTGCCGTGCTAGCGAACTAAACAGTTCTGCTAGTCGTTTAAGCGGTGACGGTACTCTTAGAAAACCTTATTCTGTGGCAACGCATGCCGGGCTTGGTGATATCGCTGGGCCGGTTGCTGCTTTCTTCGCAGTCCGATCGGATATTCTGATGCTCAGTTCTCAACGTCACCTGTTCGACATGCCGCGCGATGTCTGCTTCTTCAACGCGGCAGCGTGGAGCCCGCTTCCGATAGGTGCTGTCGAAGTTGGGCGTGAAGGCGCTGCTCGGAAGTCACGGCCGTGGGAAGTCCCGGTTGGGTTCGATCAACAGCAATTCGAGCGCGCGCGTGGTGCGGCAGCCGGTTTGATCAATGCCTCAGTAGACGACATCGCTTTGATCTCGTCAGTTGGCTACGGCGTGTGTACAGCGGCGAAAATATTCGACGTCCCCAAAGGCAGCCGCGTGTTGTTGCTCGATAGTGATCATTCGTCGCCGGTTCTGGAATGGATGACACGCGCCGCTGATGGTGGTTTCGACGTTGCAACGGTTCAAGTCGGAGCCGACTATGATTGGACGTCCGCGATCCTTGAAGAAATCAACCGCAAGGATCAGCCACCAGTTGCGCTCGCCTCGATCTCATCGGTGCACTGGTCAGACGGTGGACTGATTGATCTGGTCGAAGTGCAGTCAGCATTGCGTGCCTGTGGCGCAGGCTTGCTGGTTGATGCAACTCATGCTGCCGGCGTGATGTCATTGGATGTGACGCAACTCGATCCGGATTTTGTGATCTTCCCAACCTACAAGTGGCTGCTCGGTCCCTATGGTCGCGCGTTCATCTATGTTGCCAAGCGCCATCAGGGCGGGGTGCCGTTGGAGCAAACCAGCTATGGCCGCAAGCGTGTTTCATCAGTCGCTGATCACTATTTCGCAGATCTCGATTACGTCGAGAGCGCGCGCCGATTTGATATGGGCGAACGCGATTTCTTCGTGTCACTAGATGTTGCGGCCTACAGCATTGAACTCATGCACTCCTGGGGCATCGCGCCCGTGCAAGCGCGCATGAAGATGCTGACGACGCGTATTGCGGATGGTTTAACCGAGCGCGGGGTTAACGTGACGTTGTTGGACGAGTGTTTTCGCGCGCCGCATCTGCTCTCACTTGGGTTTCCAGCCGGTATGCCTGACGGTCTCGCAGAGACGCTTGCTGAGCATAACGTCTATGCTGCGCCGCGGCTTGGACGCTTGCGATTGAGCCCGCACGTCTACAACGACGAGGCCGACTGCGATCGCTTGGTCGAGGTGCTGCAGGCGGTCTTGCGGTAACTCCTAATTCCGCGCTGAAGTCACGATCCGTTTGTGTGTCCGGCGCGCGCCGCGTCGAGAAAATTGTTTGCACCGGCACCGATCAGTTTCGGCAGATGCGTATAGATATACTTGCACCCTGATCCCGTGACATCTGCGATGTTGGCTGTGGCAGCCGGCATGCCGGGCACTGCGCCGGCAGCACGAATTTTCTGTAATGTCTGATCGATCGCAGCCTTCACGGTCGGAGCGTTCGGTTCACCTGGATGCCCCATGGATTGCGAGAGGTCGGATGGCCCGATGAAAAACACATCGATGCCGTCGACGCCGAGAATGTCGTCAATATTTGCAACGGCGTCGGCGTGTTCGATCTGAACACAAACAAGCGATGTGCTATTTGCCTGCGCGACAAAATCTTTCATCTTGGCACCGAACCCCCATCTGTCTGGTCTTGTGCCGGCGGCCAGGCCACGTTGCGCGCCGGGTCCGAACTTGACGGCGGCGACCGCCCGTTCAGCGTCTTCACGTGTATTGATGTGCGGCACCTGTACGCCGTGGACACCGCGATCCATCAGCGATTGAATTTCAGCTGACGAATTATTACGAGGCCGTCCGATTGGCGTGATGCCAGAAGCGTCTGCTGCCATTGTCATGACTTCGACGTCAGCCGCGCCGATCGAGCCATGCTCGCAATCAATCAGAACCCAGTCGAAGCCGGCATAGGCAAGCATTTCAACAAGTTGGGGCGACGGAAACATCAATGAGACGCCATAGGCAGGCTCGCCGCGGGCGAACTTTTCCTTCATGGCGTTTTTCATAGTGTTTCCTTGGATATCGTCTCAGACAGCGACTGCCTCAGCCACGCTTCTCGTGGAAGAAGTCATAGATTTTCTGTGCCATCTCGGCGGAGATGCCCGGCACATTCTTGAGGTCCTCAACGCCTGCGCGTGACGTTGCTTTGGCCGAGCCGAAGTGCGAGAGCAATGCCCGTTTTCGTGTCGGCCCAACGCCTTCAATTTCATCAAGTGGGCTGGCGATGAGGGCTTTCGATCGCTTGGCCCGATGCGTGCCGATCGCAAAGCGGTGGGCTTCATCGCGCAGGCGTTGAATGAAATAGAGCACCGGGTCGCGCGGCTCCAGCATGATTGGTCGTGCGTGGCCGACACGATGGAAATGCTCGCGTCCAGCATCGCGGTCGGGGCCTTTGGCGACACCGACGAGGGCCACGTTAGTGACGCCCAGCTCTTCGAATACTTCGCGCGCCACCGAGAGCTGTCCGGCGCCGCCATCAACCATAACCAGATCCGGCCACGACGGTGTCTCGGCAAACAAATCATCGTCTTCGGCGTCGTCATCCGTGCTGCTCGGATCGTCGGCTGGCACTGTTGTGAACGGCACACCGTCGGAACCACGTTCCTTCAGTGGCGGAATATCCGGTTCGGTAATCCGAGACGTTTCGGCTGCCGTCTCAGCAACGGTCTCCGCCTGTTCAGGCTCATCTGCGGGTGCTGCTGTAGTGCCAGTCGCTGTGCCTTGTTCGGTCATTAATCGTTTGAAGCGTCGCGTCAACACTTCGCGCATCATCGCGTAGTCGTCACCCGGTGCAATCGCGTCCGATTTGATATTGAACTTGCGGTACTGGTTCTTGATCAACCCTTCGGGGCCGGCGACGATCATCGCGCCGACCGCATGGGTGCCCGAGATATGGCTGTTGTCGTAAACCTCAACGCGGCGTGGCGGCGTATCAAGGCTGAACCGCTCGGCGACACCGCGCAGGAGTGTGCGCTGTGATGAGCTTTCCGCAAGTCGGCGACCAAGTGCTTCGCGTGCGTTCTGGTGAGCGTGTTCGACGAGTGCGGTCTTGTCGCCGCGCTTCGGAGTTTGAATTGATACTTTGCGGGTCGCCTTGATCGACAAGGCCTCAGCCAGAAGGTCGCCTTTGGGTATATCGTGGCTCAGCAATATCAGTCGCGGCACCGGCTTATCGTCGTAAAACTGCGCGATGAAACTTTCCAGCACATCTGGTGTTTCAAGCGTGCGATCGGCTTTCGGGAAGTACGCGCGGTTGCCCCAGTTCTGGCCAGAGCGAAAGAAGAACACCTGAATGCATGTCTGGCCGCCATCCTGATGGGCTGCGAAGACATCGGCTTCGTCGACAGACTGCGCGTTGATCGATTGCTCGGATGTCACGTGCGCCAGCGCCCAAAGGCGGTTGCGATATTTCGCAGCTTCTTCGTATTCCATCCGACCGGCTGCCTGCTCCATCATGTCCTGGTACATCCGCCGCACGTTCTGGCTTTCGCCGCGCAGGAAGCGTGTCGCCTCCTTGACCAGATCAGCATAGTCCGTGCGGCTGATCTCTTCTGTACAAGGCCCGGCGCAACGTTTGATCTGGTACAACAGGCACGGTCTTGTCCGGCTCTCAAACACGCTGTCGGAACAGGTTCTCAGCAGGAAGGCACGTTGCAGCATGTTGATCGTACGATCGACGGCACCAGCAGAGGCGAACGGCCCAAAGAACTGCCCCTTCTTATTGCGCGCGCCTCGGTGTTTGAGTATCTGCGGCGCGTCGTTGGTGTCGGCAATCAGAATGTAGGGAAACGACTTGTCGTCGCGCATCAGCACGTTGAAGCGTGGCCGGAAGCGTTTGATCAGATTGGCTTCGAGGAGCAATGCCTCGGCTTCCGTGTTGACACGCACGAACTCCATCGACGCTGTTCGCGAAATCATCCGGGCGATACGGTTGGAGTGGCCACTGAAGCGAGCGTAGTTCGACACACGCGCTTTCAGTGAACGGGCCTTGCCGACATAAATGACCTCGCCATCTCGGTCGATCATGCGGTAAACGCCGGGGCCGGCGGGCAGCGTTTTGAGATACCCGACAATGATATCCGGTCCGGTTTGTGCGGAAGCGGGATCATAAATGACGTCATCCGTCTCAGCCGGCGGAGATACAACTTCCGTTGGCGGATCGATATTGGTTGTCGGATCGTCTGGTATGCCTGACATGGCGCGAAGATTGGCCGTTCAGCGGCGTTGGTCAAGCCGTGACACTGTCTTGATTCACGTGAAACGCTCGAATCTCGTGGAAACCATGTTCTCGCGACGGGCATTGGCGGTGTCCGATTGCCTGTAAACTAGCCCGAATTGATTCGGATTAAGCGGAAGACCTGATGGACCCCACGTTAGAGCATCTCAATTTTATCTGGTCGGCAGCCGGTGATTACGGCCTGAAACTGCTGGTCGCCGTGATCATATGGTTCATCGGCACGACGATTGCGAAGATCGCTGGTGACAGCGTGCGCCGCATTCTGAGCTATCAGGAAGGCCTCGACCCATCTATTGCGAACTTTGCCGCCCGGGCGACGCGCTGGATCGGGCTTATGGTCGTGCTGGTCCTGGTGCTCAATGTGTTTGGCATCAATTCCACCAGCATTGCCGCCATGATTGGCGCGATGACATTGGCGATCGGGCTGGCACTGCGCGACACGCTGTCAAATGTGGCAGCCGGCTTGATGATCCTGATTATGCGGCCGTTTCAGACCGGTCACTATGTCGAAATCGGCGATATCACCGGCACGGTCAAGATGATCAATTTGTTTAATACCGAGATTGCCTCACGCGATAACATTCAGATTCTTGTGCCAAACCAGCAAGTTTGGAAGTCAGCGATCAAAAATTACTCGTCGTATAGCCGACGCCGCCTGGAAATGGTGATTGGTATCGATTATGGCGCGAACGCAGATCGGGCCGTTGAGATTGTGCGCAACGCTATCGAGAGTAATCCGCGTTCTATTTTGCAGCCGGAGCCGTTCGTCCGGGTGACGGCGTTGGGAGACAGTGCTGTCGATCTGACGTTGCGGGTTTGGTGCCTGTCAGGCGACGTTAATGAGCTCAAATTTGATCTCACTAAGATGATCAAGGAGCGCTTTGATCGCGCGGGCATTGCCATCCCCTATCCGCACATGGAGATCATCCATCGCGAGGCGCCCGACACGTCTGCAGATCCGATGACGTCGGATCGAGCTTCACAGCACCATTAAATCGCCACTTCGCCGCTGTTTTTTACTCTTGTTTCTGCGGACGAAAGCACGTCGCGTTTAATAGGAGCCATAAATCGCCCGAACATCAGGCGTTTTATGGCGCATTGTGAATCTGTTGAAACGCGACATGCTGTAGAGGAGACTTGGTCCCATGCAGCGCGCTCCATATCTGATGGCGACACTGTGCGGCTTCTGCTTGCTGTTGGTCGGCGCCGGTATAGCGACTGCAAAGCAGCGATCCGACCCGTTCGGTGATGCCAACCGTATCCGCGGCTGGATTGGTACCTATCGCGATGAGCCGCAGCCTGAGCAAGTGCCGAAGATGGTTAAGGCGTTGGCAGCTCAGGGACTGCTGCAGGAGCAGGATCGCGCTGGTATTTATATTGGGTTTGTTGCCGGTGTGCTGGCCGACAATCAGGTTGATGCGGACAAGCTTGTGACAGCTATGTTTCCGCTGCCGCCGGCGGCGCAGGTGCTGGTCATCAAGGCAATCGTCTATTCGGGCCTGCCGGATTGGAAGCAGCGGCTTGGTCGCTTTGTTGAGCGGATGCCGGCGCGCCAGATCCTGATCCGCAAGTACCTCTATGGCAAACAACCGACACTCGGGAAGCTACCGCTCGACAAAGGCCCGCAGGTGCTCGATGCTTGGTGGGGGTTCTACTTCGCGACGGGATCGTATGAGCCGGTGCTTCATATCATGACGGCGCTGAGCTGGTCGGAAGAGAAAGATAACCTAGAACGCCTCACGGTTGGTTCCATGGCGAAGTGGACGCTCGCGTCGCATGCCGCCAACAACAAGCACCTGCTCGACTTCTGCCGCACCGAGATCGCGCATCAACCGAAAGCGTCAGCCAAGGTGTTGCGCGAGGTCGTCGCCGCGGCCGAAACATTCGAGACCGGTAAAATCCGCAAGCAGGCGATAGCTGCGATCGATGAGTTGAAAACCAAAGGCCCAGCGACCCGGCGCAAGTGGTCGTGGTGGGGGCAGGCAGGACAGATGGCGTTGTCTGTTGGTTGCGTTGCAGCCGCTGCCACCGGGCAGGTTTATCTCGGCTTGCCATGCATCATTGGTGGCGCTGCCAGTTCGGCCGCTTTGAATCTTTTGGAGGCGCAGGAGAAGTAGGTTTGGTTGCATGGGCTTAGTCATTAACTCATTGATATACATAAGTAAAAATTCATTCACGTCACCGTGATGCCGTATTTTGATGACCATCTCTCCAGGCCTCAGCAAGAGGTGAGAGAGAGAAGGAAAACCATTATGAGAAATACAATCATCGGTCTGACATTCACGTCTATCCTGCTCGGTGCAACGGGCGGTGCATTCGCGATGGACGCGAAAAAGTGCGTACCTCACAAACCCGGTTACATCCTTGATGCGAGCGGCAAGTGTGTGAAGGCCCCCGCTGCAAAGCCGATCAAGCAGTAACCGGAATTCGACGGGGGGATTGCCGCGCTGATCACGCGGCAGCCAATTGAGAAGGTCGTCTCACTTTCGTGAGGCGGCCTTTTTTCTGTATGTTGTTGAGTGTCCGGGCGCCTGAGCAAGGCTTTGCTTGTCCGATTAAAGCATGTCGCATCCAATAGGATTCAGCATGCAGGGAGCGCATGTGACCTGGCTCGAGTGCCGCCCCGGCGGAGACCCCCAGCAATGACCATGGTTGTCGCGTGGGAATAGCCGTGAGCCCAAAGGGACTAAAGCGGGGAACATTTTATGCGACACGCTTGAGGTCGCTATTTACCGACTTTGGCAGTTCGGTTGCGACACAGTGCTTGAGCTTTCGCAACAGCTGCCGCGCGGTCGTTAAAGGTGCCAAGCGTCTTGCCCGATGGCGCATGAGATTGGATGAAGTTTTGTGTCATCATGTCTTCGAAACCTGGCTGCACATTGAGGGCGGTCAGATGCATGGCGCCGGCCGTCACACTTTCAATCAACACAGCGCGCGTGCCACCGTAACTTGCCACCTGAACATTGCAGGAATTGATGGAAACTGTCGTAGCCTTTGCCGACGGCTTCGGCAGGCGTCGTGCTTTTGATGCCACCGGTTGTTTGGTGCGGTTGACAGTTGCGAAGCGGGTTGCGTTGGTTTGATCGCGGCTTGACCGCTTCGCACGAGGCGGTACTTGCCTGTTAGTTTTGTTTTTTTTCTCAGCAAAAAATGGTGCAGCAGTAATCTTGCCGGATCGATGTGGTGCTGGCCGGAAGGGTGCAGGGGCCGGCGCTGAACGCTTTGATCTGGTGTTGCCCTGGTTGCCACGACAATGTTCTGAATAAAACAGATTGGCGAGGCGCTTGATCGAACGACCGTAGCGTTTGTCGGCAGCCCAGCGACCGGCGAGATCGCCAAATGTCATCGAGCGGCGTCGCACGATTTTCTTTGTCGATTGCAGAATGACGTTCTGCTTCAGGCGTGTGCGGTGGCCGACAGGCCTCGCCAAGCGTTCGCCGGAATAGACCACCAGGTGTTGGATCTGTGCCAGTACGCCGGTCGATGCATTCGGATAGCTATCGCCCGGTACACCGCCGCCGGTAGTGCCGAGACCTGCGAAATTGTTTTGGCGTGGATGGACGTCGCCCCGCTTGCCGTTACCACGTCGGTAACTTAGGAAATTCGTCTCAAGCGCCATCTGAAAGAACGCGTAATCCCAACGGACGCGGTGCGCCTCACCGTGCCGACGATACCATTTCGCGATGTTGTGATGCCCTGCAGACAGGCGATAGCCACGTTTGCGAAGTTGATCTGTAAGAAACGCGTCAAGGCGCTGGGGCGTGACGCAGGCCGGCATCTGATTGGACGCGGAGGTGCGGATGGCCGGCGTCGATAGGGCGTGAGCCGCTGTCGGGATTGCCAAGACTGTGCCGGCAGCGGCGAGTACAATACCTCTGCAAGCCACGAACCATTTGTTATGGAGCACTGGGCGCTGCCTGCAATCCTAGCCCTTCGGGCACAGCTTGAAGGCTTTGTTCATGGCAGCCGATTTGCTCGGAAAATCGCCAATCCGACGGCCGCCCTTCGCATAGGCTGCGATGTAGGCTTTCGACTCAGCGTCTTCGCGACCCTGATTGACGTCCAGCACGGTGTAGTTCGTCGTGCTGTTTGCATTCGATCGAATGATGGTCGCTTTGCGACCGCCATAACTTGCGGTCCAAACGCGGCATTTCGGCGAAGCTGGCTGCAAGGCTGGTGCTGCGAATTTCGCGGCGGTTTTTTGCTTTTTTCTCGGTGCTGGTTGTGTTCGCGAGGTCGCGTTGCGTTGGTTCAATGTCCGATAGCCGGTTGGCTTGGCATTCGACCGGGCAACATTTGAGGCTCCGAGCGCCGCACGGTTGTTGCCATCGTATCGAGGCTGCGCATTGGCACGTTGGTTGATCCGTCCGCCAGCTGCTGCCATCAGTTCTGGTTGTGGGTCTGCGCGTTTGCAGCTGCTCGCATAAAACGCGTCGGCAATTGCCTGCATGTCGTCTGCATAGCCACGGTCATAAGGCGCCCACTTGGAGCCGACGTCGCTATAGGTAATTGGGCGATTGTAGCGCTTGCGCCATTTGTCGAGAATGCCCCAGGACTGGACCTTGCGGGTGCGGTCTGCGACGGGATCGGAAACGTGGATGCCAGCGTAAATCATCAAATGCTGCAGGTGGGCGCGGACACCGTCTGATACGGAGCGGAATTTCTCACCCTTAACGCCACCACCGGTTGCGCCGAGACCGGCAAAATTGTTCTGGCGGTAGCTGACGTCGCCTGTGTATTTGAGACTGTTGGTTTCGACGACCATCTGGAAGAACGCGTAGTCCCAGCGAATGCCGAGATCGCGGCCATGGCGCATATAGTCTGCCGAGATGTTGTTATATTTGGCGCGCAGCTTCGGGTTGCGCTCGCGCAGAAATGCCATCAGTCGGCCGGGCGTGGTGCATAGCGCAGGTTGATTGGACGGTGAGAATTGCACTGTCGGGAGCGTCTTTGCGACGGTCGCACTGGAAAGGCTAACGGTGAGGGCAAGGCTCGCAGTGATGGTAAGAATGGCAGCGCCGGCACGGTAACTCATAATTCCACCTGCAAATTCTGGTCATACATTACGCAGCAACAGAGAAATGATGCCTTATGCGCATCTCGGACATTAACCACGTTATCGTTAATGGGATGTAAACCCTGATGCGACTGCGCCTTGTTCTATCGGCTATCAAGGTGGCAGTAGTTTGAGAAGGGTGCGGTTGAAATAAGGCAGAATGCCTTTTTCACGGCCATTCGGCGCTTACCACCGGCCTTGTTGGCTGTGATGCAGAACCGCCAATAACCAGCATATTCGCGGTCATTCTGGTTTCACTTCTTGTTTGTGCCGTTCGATCTCGATGCCGAGTGACCGGCAGGCGGTTAATACGGCTGGCTTTTCGATGCGCACGCGGGCGGAGATGACGCGATGATCGGTCAGCACAAGTCGAGCGATTGCTTCTGCCAGCGTTTCAATCAAATTATAATGCCCGGCGTCGACCGTTTCCCGGATGGCGCCGATTGCAATGTCATAGTCATAAACATCAATCAGCTTATCGGATGCGCCGTCATAGATATCTGTGACGTCCATGCTCAATGAAATGATGACAGGCTGTCGGTCGCGATGCTCGTGTTCGTAGACGCCAATTGAGCCCATGAGTTCGAGGCCCTCGATGAAAACCGTCCGTTTTCGTTTCATCAAGACGATGGCAGGGTTGGAGGCGGGATTGGAAGATGGATTGTCCATGGCCGGTCAACCTGGTTTTCTGTTGGTGATTGTGGGGAGCGGGGCTGTGGAGACTGAGGCTGGTTGGGATGCGGCTGACCACGACAAGTGCTGGCCGCCATCCAATGCCAGCATTTGTCCGGTCATTGCCGGAGCGTCGAGTATAAATCGAATAGCATGCGCAATTTCGTCAGGCGTCGTGCCGCGTTCCAGCAAAGTCGATTGAACCTCGCGTTCAAACTCTTCTTCGGTTTGGTGAATACTCTTCAAAACCGGGCCGGGGCCGATCGCATTGACGCGGACACGCGGAGCAAGCGCCTGGGCAAGCATCCGGGTTGCGCTCCACAAGCCAGCTTTCGACACCGTGTATGAGAAAAACTCCGGTGTTAGGTTCCAAACGCGCTGATCGATAATGTTGATGACGTGGCCCTGGGCGCCGGCCGGCAGGTTTTGCGCCATTGACTTGGCTAGAAAGACAGGAGCTTTCAAATTGATATCGAGGTGCAGGTTCCAGCTTTCCGACGTGAGGTCATCGATGCTGTCGAAGCGAAACTCTGACGCGTTGTTGATCAGGCAGGTAACGGGACCGAGTTCGCTCGCGCAGTCGGGTATCAGATTTTGCACGGCCTCGGTGTTGGCGAGGTTGCAGCTTTGCGCAATTGCGCGGCGGCCAATTGATCGAATTTCAGTGGCAAGCGCTTCGGCATCATCGGACGAGCTGTTGAAATGGATCGCGACGTCCCAGCCACGGTTGGCGAAATCCAATGCTAAAGCACGTCCGATCCGCTTCGCGGCGCCCGTAATCAGAACGGTCTGTCGGGGCTTTGGTTCGCTCATATCTGTTGCCTGAGTAGTTGCTCTGCGTCGTATTAGAGCGTGTCTGACTTAAATGGAAGCACGCATAGGGAGCGCATGCGACCCGGCGCATTGCGCCGCGTCCTCGCAGGCCCGAGCCTTCGCGAGGAATAGCCGTGAGAGAGAAAAGCTGGAGCGGCCACCGGGGCTCAAATGCAATTCCACTTTAACGCGACGTGCTTTAGTTGTCGCCGTCGAGCATACCGCCAAATGAACCGAGAACCGAGCCCTCACCGCGCCCGGAGGGGCCAATGTTGGCGATGACACGACCTGCCAGCCGGGAGAATGGCAAGCTTTGGATCCAGACACGTCCGGGGCCGCGCAGTTTGGCGAAAAACACGCCTTCACCGCCAAAGATCATTGATTTGACGGAGCCTGCGCGAACAAGATCAAAATCAACGTCGGGTGTCATTGCGGCGACGCAGCCGGTATCAATATGCAACTCTTCACCAGCGCGTAACTCGCGTTCGACGACGCAACCACCGACGTGGACGAAAGCGAAGCCGTCACCGTCGATGCGTTGCATGATAAAACCTTCGCCACCGAACAGCCCAGTCATGACGCGCTTTTGAAAATGGATGCCGATTGAGACGCCTTTGGCGGCGCACAGAAATGCATCTTTCTGAGCGACCAGAGATCCACCCATTTCGGAGAGGTCAAACGCGAGGATTGTACCCGGATAAGGAGCTGCAAAAGCCACCCGCGCCTTACCAGATCCTTCATGCGTAAACACCGTCATGAACAGGCTTTCACCGGTCAACAACCGCTTGCCGGCCGAGGCGAGCTTGCCAAAGAAACCCGTTGTCTCCTGCGCGCCATCACCGAACACCGTATCCATGCGCACTGAGGGGTCTTTGAACATCATGCTGCCGGCTTCAGCGATGGTGCTCTCACCAGGGTCCAATTCGATCTCGACGAACTGCATTTCCTGACCATGGATTTTATAATCGATTTCATCTGCCTGGCCTTTTGACCGGCGCGTGCCATGAGAACGCGCATCACGGGAACCTGTCGGCGGAACAGAGCTTGATCCTGTCATGTCGATTTCCTCTCTGCTGATAATTGCAAGTCTAAAAGCATTTGCCGGTTTTAACGTTATGCGCTTTAGCGATGTAATCGGTACAGTTCACCTAAGACGCCGGTATCTTGGAGAGAATCGATCTTGCTGCAGTGCGATAAGACATGTGCAACTGCGAAATGAGCTTATTTCGCAGGTTATCCACAACTTGAAATCTGCATTTGGCTATTTTTGCCGCGATTCTATTGCTCTGTCACAACTCGTTCATACATGATGTCCACATACTCAGTTATCGAGAGCTTAGTCGTATGCGTACTCTCGGGACTTTGCGGTTGCAGTTGCTTGGAAGCCCTCTCTAAAGCGCTGTAATCGAATATGCCAATCGGTAAGTCTGGCTACCCGACGTTTCAAGTGGGTAGCCTGAGGTCGAGTTTGCCAGCTATGAGGTAGGTGACGGCCTTCAAGGTCTTGCTGTTTCGGTAGCCGCGTGCCTTGGCTTTTGCGGCCTGGACGAGAGA
>CAJQQK010000024.1 GCA_905480435.1 uncultured Hyphomicrobiaceae bacterium
CCTCGTGTTTCCACCGTGATCATCCCTCTGGCCCCTGAGAAATACGCACGCACCAGGGGCTATCTTCAGACCAATAGGGGGGGGTCAAATTTGCACGCCGATCACCCCTCCATAGGGGTCAATTTTGCATGCCTGTTCACAGCAGAGATGGACATGTTCACCAGATTAGATCAACGCTTCAGGGAAGCAATCTGCGTACCACACCTCCACCCTTCAAGCGATCAAACAGCTCGAAACACACAGGCTCAATCGGGCTAATGTTCAAAGAGCCTGTCCATCAGATCTATTCACTTGCAGACGCCATAGCCAAGAGCTGCACGCGAATTGAAAAGGTTGTTCCTCAAGGGGCTTGATCAAGTTGCGTGTCTGCTCTTTTTGAGTTGAAGCGCACGCTTTGCTAGCGAGACTGCCTCGTCCTGTTTCTTCATATCTGAACTGGCTGGTCCGGCTTCAGCGACATGAACGCGTTCAATCCGATAGAGATTGACTGGTTTCCTAAGTGGACCATTAGGATTTGATCTTTGCTCATCGGCTTTTCCAAGATGCGCTTTGATCATGGAAGACGTCCAACCACGTTCTTTGAGCTGTTCGGTAGTGTAGTGATCCTGCATTGTGGCCCGCGAGCTTATGTGAATCCGATTGGCGCTGTGACGCGACATGTAACGCAAATACAGCATAGCATTGACTGGCTTGCCAATCGAAGTTCTATCCCCAAACTGATGCCTGCCGTTTCAGCGTTAGTCTGGCTTCGCGTTCCGGACTAATTGATCAAGGCTTTGAAGTGGGCGATCAATTTCGGAGCTTAAATTGGAGCGCATAGCTAAATTTGAGCAACACATCGCGCTTTGTTTGGAGTGATGTACCTGACGAATAGGTTTTAACGCTCTCGCTTCTCCCTGCCTGGCTGTGTCCGACGATGTCATTTACGACATGCTCCTCAAGTCCTTGCCCAAGAAGATTGTTTTGAAGACTATGACGAAGAGAGTGGTAATTCAGATAGGTAGCGGGAGTATTTATAATACCCTGGTCTTCCCTGTAACGGTTGAAGCGTTTGGAGTATGCTCCAAACTCACCGCGAGCGTTGCGTTTTTCATCGGGAAACAATCTGCCTCCAGGGTTGTTTGACGCGCGCTGGGCGAATTCAACGAACTTTAGTCGTTCAAGTTCTGGATGGATCGGTACTTGTCTCGGACTTGAATCTGTCTTGACGTGCTTGTCGTCATCTTCGTTGATGTCGATGTACCAAAGAGATGTTGCTGGTTCTTGGCGGATGTCGCTGGATAAGAGTTGGCAAAGCTCTGCTTGCCGCGCGCCAGTAAACAGTCCGAGGATTGGAATCCAGTAATCTGAATCCCGTTCGAATAGCCCTTGTTGATACATCTTAGATTCGAACAAAAGCTTGAGTTCGTCGTCTGTAAAATGTTTGCGTCGTTTGTCAGGCTTGGGCTTTTTCAATGATGGAGCAAGGATGCTGCCCAGATTTGGCGCGATGCGGTATTGCTGCCCTTGGCACCACGTCAGGAACATATTGACAGCCTGAGCGTGAGTGAATTTGGTTCTCGCTGACATGCCGGTTGCCGAACTGGCAATTATGTCGTCGATGGGCCTTGGGTCGTTAAGGGATATCTTTTTTGGAAGTTTGCTTAGCTTGCTCGCATAAACTTGGATGTGTTGGATCGTAATTTCCGAGAGCAGGATATCCCGATTGCCATCTGCGATAACCATCAAGAAAAGCCGACATTGCGAGCCGTATTTATTTGCGGTGGCCTGATTGGCCGTCAATTGCTTGTCCCTGACGAAATGATCAATTGCTACGCTTATCTTTTCGTCTGGAAGGGATGTATCCGAGCGAGGCTGAGCAGCGGGAGCTACTGCGGCAGTCTCCGTCGATTGAGTGTTGGGCGCTGTTGGTGGGTTGTGCCGTTGTGTCGACTGGGGATCTGCTGAGTTTACTTTCTTGAGCTCATATTCTTGATCGTACTGAACAGCAAAGATGTAGGCTTCTAAGTCGGGGCCTTGGAGTTCGGATGTCAACGCTTCGAATTGAAACTCGTGATTTAGATCTATCGATCCATACTGACGAATGAGTTCGAGACCACGCTCGTAGCGCTCAAGCCGTTGCTGCTGTTCCAGTTCCTCAAGCCCATGAAATAATTTCGTCATTGCGCTTACCCGAGGTGCGAGCTTTACCCGTGCTTGTTGCTTATTTTTGGTTCGCAGCGAAGCACGAACCTCGCGCTCACGCACTCCCAAAGAGACGCGCAAGGACTGTGGTATCACCATCCGGAGATAGTATACGCCATGTCGACTGCGATGAAGATAGGTCTGTCCGTGCATCTGAGTGTACCACCAGAGTGTACCACCTGATGAATCAGAGCATGTCGGACGAAGTTAACCCTTTGGGATGTCTGGGAGAACTTTGATATTGGCTGGGGAACCAGGATTCGAACCTGGACTAACGGAGTCAGAGTCCGTGGGTGAGATCTAAACTGATTTAATATCAATACGTTAGTAGGGCGTCCGTTGCACCTTTCGCCTCACGATGCATAACGATGCAGAACTATGTCACGCAAAACCCACGCATCCAAGTTTGTGTCTGAAAACAAGCTTATGCAACTCGATCTATCCGAGCTTCTTTTGCTGATGGTGTCACGCTAACTTCACCGACCAGCGGCGCACGGTCGATTGTGAAGGCGAGGTTCTCGACGTTCTGGTGCAATCACGCCGGAACAAGCGCGACCATGAAACTGATGCGGAAACTGCTCAAGTCACAAGGCTTTTGTCCAACCGCAATTGTAACGGACAAACTGCCATCGTATGGCACGGCGCTGAGTGATCTTGGCATGAAGCCTCGTCACATCACCGGGGGTAGGCTCAACAACCGGGCTGAGAATTCGCATCTACCGATACGGCAGCGAGAACCACTCATGTAACGGTTCAAGTCAGCCGGTTCAGCGCAACGATTTCTCTCAACACGTGCCGCGGTCTACAATACTTTCAATGTCCAATGCCATATGATCTCACGAAGAACATTGCGCCAGTTCCGCACCGAAGTGACGAGCAGGTGGGATGCTGTGACTGCTGGGGCTTGATACGCGGCGATGTCGTGTATTGTTGCGTGGTAGTCGTGTTAACGTGACAATGCCAGAGCGAGGCACGCCAAGCCGACCTGTTTCGCGAATAAGATTCGTGTGCCATCATTTGTCTATTCAAGGTCGCCTTGCGAACGAGAGGGACGATGATACTGCAAACAGCGAAACAGCATTTCGACGAAGATGTTCAGCGAGCAAAAGATATTCACCGCCATGCCACTGGTGTTGCTGATGGACGCCTGAAGGACGACCTTCTCAGATCCGCCTGGATGGTCGGAGTTGGTGCAAGCGATGCCTTCTTTTGTGACGCCTATGCCGACTTGGTCTCTCGAACGCTGCGAGCAAAGGAAAAACAGTCCAGCGTGCAATTGCAAGACAGACTCAGCGGCTTGAAAGTACCCGTTATTGCTATTCTAAATTCGAAGAACGGATGGCGCTGGAGAATGGCGGCACGAGAAATGATCGAGAAAGAAAGCGTCTTGTCTATCCAACAGATAAAGGACTTCCTGAACATATTTTGCCGTGATCAGCACAAGCTCCTAAGACAAGAGACTGTCGAAGGCTGGATTTTGCACACCGATGCTAGGCAACGGCATTTTGGCTTAACGAAAGCTCACTACCGAGCAGTAGCGAACGATGCCAAATCAAAAACCAAAAAGAACGCTCTTGAGAATTTTGGGCGACGTATGCAGTCGATCTTTCAACGCCGCCATGATTGCATTCACAATTGCGATCGGCCACGTTCAGCTATCCAGCCAATTAAAACGGACATCACGCAAAAAGCACTTTATGACGTCACATTCCGGCTCCTCGACGAATTGAGTGGGTGGGTGGATCAGGTGTTTTTGGGTGGTCGGTTTTCTGCTTAATCCTGTTGGCAGAGCATTCCCCGTCGATGTGACGGGCGGCGGTCAAGGACGCGCTCTATAGCGCGCCCGCGAGGGCTTGTCCTTGAGGGCTGGCTGG
>CAJQQK010000025.1 GCA_905480435.1 uncultured Hyphomicrobiaceae bacterium
CTGTGATAAAAGTTCCAGGAATTCTGATGCCATGAGTGCGCTCCTTTCGAATCAAACGCACTCCTATAGATTCAGATAAATCCCCGACCGTGAATCCCTTATCGCAGAGTTATGCAGCAGTCAGCGTTGAACAGCCCTGCACCAAAGCCCCCGCCCTTCGATTGGCCACCACTGCTATTCGTCGTCGAGGTGCGCACCTCTTCGAATTCTGTCGCCCAGATCACCTGACCGCCAACACGGGCCGCCCCATAGACGCGTGGTATCGCAGCCCCTTCGCTCGACGCCGTAACCCGCAAGTCATCAAGCCACGGTCCCTCGAACGTGCGGCTCTGCCCGGCGCTGCCAAACAACGCCTGATCAACGAATGAGCCGGCCAACGCGCCAACCTGCGTCCCAATCGCGGCACCCGATATTGCGGTACCAAGCACGCTGATTCCGCCCGGCAACAAGCTTGAGCCAATTGCCGATCCAACTGCTGCAAATGCCAACGTTGCCATCAGTCGCATACTACAGGAAACGCAAACACAGCTGCAATTCTTCGGCGCCACCACCCCTGCAGCGTCACCTCGCAGGCTGGTGCGCCTTCAACGGCGTGAATGAATTTGGTCTCGGTCGCCAGCAAGCCGACATGCTTTGCTGACACTGTGCCGCGCAGGCGAAATATCAACACATCACCCGGACGCATCTCGGCCGCTGGAACCTGCTGCAGATGCCGCGACGCACCCGCCATCAGCTCCTCGCGCCCGTGCGCCTCGGCCGAGTCACGCGTATATGCCGGCGGCAACTCTGCATCGCGGCCATAGACATCGCGCCAGACACCGCGCAGCAAGCCAAGGCAATCAGCCCCAACGCCGCGCACTGACGCTTGGTGGTGATATGGCGTCCCGAGCCATCCGCGCGCCAGGCGTACGATCTCTGCCCGCCGGACAACCTCGCCCGGCAGGTGGCGTTCTACATCTTCAGTCATCAGGATTTATTCCGCCGCACGTAGCTTGAGACAAAGTCGTTGCCGGGTATGTTCGGGAACCCGCGGAAATTCACTGCATTCGCAAATCGATCCCTGCAGGTCTCGAATTGTTTGTCGCAACCGGCTGTCACCACAAGCGTGTCGCCAACAGATATTGCGGTGACAGGTGCCGACCACAACGACAGCCAGATACCATCTGTGTTTTCGGTATGGGCCCGCACCTCGGCTGCGAAACCGGCAGCATCTCCGCCGGTCATCGTTGCCAAGCCGCGCGTGAACCAACCCGCGTCGTAGGTTCCCGACATCGTGACACGAAACGTACGCTCCGAGCTGACCGCATCAACGATCGCCGTCGCGCGATATGCCGGTAGCGTCAAATCAATCCCACACGCCGTGCTACCAAGATCGGTATCGCAGGCAAACTGATAGAGCCGTCCCTTGGGTTGCTGCAGGTAGTGGCTGAGGCCACGTATTTCGGCCGCGAACGCCTTGCCGGAACGTTTCACCTCGCCAAGACTGCCAGCCCGCATCAATACCCGTTCATCAGGTGCCTGCCAGTTGACGCGATAGATCTCCACCTTGGCATCGTCATAAAGCCCGTCGCCAAGATCCTGCTCGGCCAGGCGTTCAGACGTGATCCCGCCGCCAACGTCCAGGTTGTCAACGCTGAGGCCAATGCTCTCGTTGATCTCTCCTGCCTCAAATCCGGCTTCTGCCTCAAACTGGGTGCCGTCAAACTCAAGCGTGCGATCATGATCCGTAAAGCCGAGCTGGACGCCATCCCGACGCGTCAACCGCCAACACCAGCACAACGTCGTCGCGCCACTTTCGAGATGATCCGTTAGTCCTTCAGGTAACGTCTTCATCGGCGCACCTCGATCACCGGTATCGATGGGATCGAGCCATGCTTGAACCCGCTGACATTGATCTCTAGGCGGTCACTGTCAAAACGCACCGGCACGTCAAACTCAAACCCAGCCGTCACTTTCTGACCAATTGTAGGGATTGCCCCTGGACCAAACGTCACGACACCACTTGCTGTATCAACCGTGTAGTCTGTGCCCTCACTCTGAGCCACGCCATCGACTGATATCAGCACCGTGCCTGCAACCGGCTTGCGTATCTCGCGCTGCCATGGAGCAAACGATTGCCCATATTGTTTCACCAACTGTAACGCTGCGGTCACGCCATCGCCCGTGCCAATCATCTGGTCGTCGGCAGCCGTTACTGCCAATGGCGCGCATGACTTCCAGTCACCCGGATCTTTCCAACGAAAACCATACAGCGCACCGCGCCGCGCCTCATAGAACGCCACAACTGTGTGCAATTCATCAAGCGTCTTAACGCCATAACCCGCATCATAGCGTCGCCTTGAATCCGCCCACCGGTTGTTGCGCTCTTCGAAGCCAGAGCCGAGCACAACAATATCCGTACGCCGTTCCGGTCCACCCGATGCGCCCATCGAGATGGCCGTCGGGAACCGCACTTCGTGAAAACTCATGATCAAATCCTTGGGCCACATCTATATTGTGGGTCGCGATGGGCTGCGGCAATTCAATCCTTACAGATTGCGTTGACCCTGGCTGACGGTGCGCGACAGCATCGCTGCGATCTGTGACTGCGATCGCCTGAATCCTTCGACGTCCGGCGTCGACACATTCACGGTAATATTCTGTCCACCGCCGCCGCCGCTCGATCGGACTCCAAGACGACCATCCGGACCACGCGCCAACGGCATGATCGCCTCGGCACCGCGTTCGCCCATCAGACCAGCCCGTCCGCCTGCCATCGGGAAGTACGTTGGCTGCGCAATGACACCGCCTTGCGCAAACGGTATCGCGCTGCCTTTCTGAAACGCACTGCCCTTGGCGAACTGTCCGCCCAATTGGCCACCAAGCAGATTGCCAAACAGCGATCCCACTGCATTTTCGAGCGGCTTCATCGCAGATTTCAAAGCAAGCGTGGCGAGTTGCTGACCGAGGCCACGCAGAACGTCACCGAAACTCTTGCCGCGCAGCGAGACGTCTACAAACGCACGGCTCATCGTGCGCGCAAACTGATCACCCAGTCGGTTCATCTGCTCCAATTCGCGCGTCATACCTCGTGTGTCGAAGCGATCGAATTCGTTGTCGTCAAAACTAGTTTCATCCATCTGCCAATCCCCCATCCGGATACGTTGTCATCAGGTCGGCCAATTCGGCACGTGTCGGCGGCGCCGTGCCGGGATTGGCTGACGCCTCAACGGCCGCCGCTAACTCGCGTGGCGTCATCGCCCAGAAATCTCGTGGTGCCAGGCGCAATTCACCAAGCCCGAACGCCATTACGTCGTCCCAGGGAAAGGGGCAGTACGGCCCTCCTCCCGAGGGGCATCAGAGTTGTTTGCTTCTTTGGCAACGTCACTCTCGCTGGAACCAAACGTTGCTTCCAACAACCGCACGACAATCGCGACATAGCCGCCGGCGCCATCATCGGAACGCATCGCCGCAACGGCTTCGTCAGAAACATCATGGCCGGCGCCGCGCAGTCCGGCGCCAATCACACGGATCGCATCGCTCGCTTTCAATCGTCCCGTCTCGAAACGACTGGCCAACGCGATCATGTCTTCTTCGCCGAACGCTGTCTCCAACTCGGCAAGTGCGCCGAGCGACAGACACAATCGACAATCCTGGCCATCCAACTTTGCGGAAATCTCGCCGCGATACTTGTTATGCATGCCATCCACTTCCTGTGTTCTGGTGTCGATCTCGAGCTACGTCGCGACAAACGTCAGCGCGCCAGCGGACTCGACCGTCAGTTCAAACGCCACCTCACCATCGTGGCGTCCACTCAATTCAAATGATGTGATTTCAAATGCACCTGTCAGGGTGCCGAAATCGGGCACAATGATCTGCCAGTTACGCACCACGCCGCCAAAGAACGTGGCACGCACCAGTTCATCCGACGCCGCGTCCTTGAACACTCCGGAACCAGAAACTCGGGCGCCCTTGACGCCGGCACCGACCAGCAACTCGCGCCATTGCCCAGCGGATTCCTGATGCGTGATTTCGACCGTCTCGGCGTTGAATGCGATTGACCGCGAACGCAAGCCCGCCACCGTTACGTAGGTGCCAAGACCATCACTGTCGATTTTCAAGAGCAGGTCTTTACCCTTTTGCGCTGCCATCTCTATGTCTCCGATGTTGTGTTTGCTGTTTGCTTGATAGCGTCTTTTTTCAAAGCGCCTCTGTCACAGCGCGGAACCGCACAATGCCGCTCAACGTCTCGCCATCTTCAACGCGCCTGATTTCCGAAAACTCATGCTGCAGGTTGACCAGGCGATGTCCGTCAGGCGCTAGCGCTTGGTCATGCAGCGCCGCACGGATGGCGTCAGACACGGCGGCGGCTTTCTTCACGCCGGTCGCCTGCGCCCAGACGCGCAGCGTCAACGTGTGCTCATGCCCGGCGTCACTGCCGGTCGACCAATCCCGTGTCACACTCCGTGCGAATGTCACATACGGCCGCGCTGTCTTGCGCGGCACATGGTCATATATATGCGCCCCACCTAGTGCCGCGATGACGTCAGCATCGCTCGTCAGCACACCGTAGACAGCCTTCTGCAGCGCCCAACCTGGATCGGTCATGGCGTCCTCCTTGCCTCAATGTTGATGGCTCTCGGTCGCGCCTAAACAGTGACTTCTTCGCAGGCGCAGATCAGCCACTCACCGCGCTCACCGACATTGGCTGCAAACCGAATGTCGGTGAGCGCGTTATGAAAAATACGCATCTTCGGCGTCACACCTTTGCGAAACCGCATCCGGACATCGTGCGTCACCCGGCCACCAAGCTGGTCGCTCTCGAACACTTCCCGTCCGGTCTTGGGTTGTATTTCCGCCCAAACGCTCGCGACAGTCTGCCACGTGATCTCGGCCCCACCGGCTTCATCGGCTTCATCGGCGGTGCGCACGGGTTCCTCGATCGTCACTCGGTGACGCAAAGCACCGATACGCGGCGCGATCCTTGGCGCCCTCATATCCGACGTACCCGGTATGGCATCAGCAGTTCCGACACCGTGTCCGGCACCCGTGTCGCCATCTGCCCGATGTGCACCGGATTGCGAACCTCGTACCAGTGCGCAACCAGCAAGCGCAGCGCCTGCCGGATCGGCTCTGGCACATCCGTTGCGGCATTACCGTAGCCAACGGTGAAATCAATCTCGATGCCACCAAGCCGCGCGCCTGGCTTGGGCCAATGTCCCTCGCTCGGCGCAAGCCTGCCGGTCTGTCCGCTCACATCCAATATATAGTCAGTCGCATCGATCACGGTCTGCGTGCCATCCGCTGCCCGAACAGCGACCCGATCAACGCTTTGAATCGGTCGCGTCATCAATTCGACCAAACCGTTGCGCGGCCAACAATCGGCCTGCCAACGCCAGGATTGCGTGATCAACGCCAAGCCCAGCGCCGTTTCGACATGGCTGCGCGATGTTGTGATCAAGCTTGCGAGCAGCGCATCTTCGTCGTCGCCATCGAGGCGCAGATGCGCCTTCACGTCATCCAACTCAAGCGGCTCCGCCGCCGGTCCACTCAGGAGCGTCAATCTCATCAGGTCATCTCGTTTTCAAAAGTGGTTCGACAATGCATTGCCCGTCATTCGCGGCGCTGCAGAACAGTCTCCTCTTGCGAGCTGTCCACGGCAGGTTCCCTGTCAAGCGAGTCGGGACAAGTCCCGACCCCGCGGAGGCGCAGGCCTGCTCTTTGCAGGCCGAACAGCGCCGTGAGCGCAAAAAGAGCAGCCAGCACGCGCGGCTCAGAAACGCGCGCACCGACTGCATCCCGCAACGATTAAGATCGTCGCAGGACACCGGCTGCACACCAGGAGGCAGGCGCGCAGCCGATCTGACTTCGACGCGGTTTAGACGCCGAATTTCAAGAACTTAATTGCATCGAAATCCTGCACGCCGCCGCCAACACGTTTGGTCGTGTAGAACATCTCATACGGCTTGGCAGAATATGGATCACGCAACACGCGGATGCCAACCCGGTCGACAATCAGATACCCGCGACGGAAATCACCAAACGCGATCGCGTTCTCATCCGCTGCGACATCCGGCATGTCTTCGGACTCGGCGATCGCAAAGCCCATCAGTGTTGGTGCCTGTCCCGGTGCATGTGCCGGTTGCCAAAGGTAATTCCCCGCACCGTCCTTCAGCTTGCGCACCGCCGATTGCGTGGACCGGTTCATGACAAAATGCGCATTCGCCCGATATCCAGATTTCAGCGCATAGACCAGATCGATCAGCACGTCTGCCGGGTCACTTGCCGGGAAATTTGCTGACACACCCGTCGCAACTGTGCCGATGTTACCCCAACTCCACGACGCATTGTCGACCGTGGCCGCCGTCATAAAGCCGGTCGGCTTGTTGACGCCATCACCTGTTACGAACGCCGATCCTTCCTGTTCCGCGAACGCCGTGCGGACCTCGTCTGCGATCCACTGGTCGATATCGATCGCACTGTCGTCGAGCAGCGATTGCGTGGCGGACGGCATCGCGTAGAGTTCCATCGTCGGGAACGACAACTCTGCAAGTGTCGGCGTTCCTGTTTCAGGCCGCACCGCCGTTTCGCCAACCCAGCCGGTTGCCGCACCACTGATAGCGTATGGCTTTTTCAGCACCGTGCCCGACACCTGCCGCACGCCTGATATGGCACGAATTGGCGAGATGTCACGCAACGATGCATTGATCGCCGTTTCCGTTTCATCCGGCACGAGGTAACCGCCATCCGTATCGGAGCCAACAGACAGCGCTTTGCCTTCAAGTTCGCGCAGCGCGCCTGCCTCACCTGATCGCACATAGCCATGAAACGCTGACTTGTGCTGCACGGCAACGCCGCTAACCACGCCACCTCGGCCCAGTTCTGGTCGCCCCGCCCGATGTGTCAACTCATCGACGACACGCTTTTGCTCGTCCATCGCGCGATCGATACGGCTCAGCTTGTCGGTCGTCACGACGTCGGCTGTCATGCGGCGTTCGATCTGCCCCATGCGTTCATCGTTAGTGTCTTTGAATGCCTCAAAGGCCTGCATAAATTCTTCAAAGGCAACGCCAACATCGGCGTCGATCGCCTTGTTTTCGATTTCGTTCATAAACTCTCATCCTTTTATTGTTCGCTTGTCATTTGCAGCCGTCATTCAATGGCGCAGGCGCCCGCCCGCATCAGCCGGGCCGCCTCCGCAATCTGCTCCACCAATAATTGCTGCAACGCGGGGCTCGCGCCCGCATCCCGCATAGGATCGAGCCCCTTCAGGCCATCGCGCAACACGGCGCGCGCCTGCGAACGTGTGAACCCAGCATCCTGCGTGAGCCAACGTTCGAATTCCCTCGGTGTCGGCACCTGCCGCTTGGCATATCGGCCGTCCACCTGCTCTGACTTGACGTGATTGACGCGCGCATCCGGCAGCATCGGAAACGTCACCACTGAAATTTCCCACAGATCAATCTGGCGCAACCGGCGCACGCCCGTCCGCTTGCTGCGCACGCCCTGTTCGGCTCGAAATCCGATCGACAGGCCATCAAGCGCACCGGCCCGCATCAGGCTCAGCACCTCGCGGCCCAGGTCGTGTGAAAACTCTCTTTAGATCATGTTACGCTCCGCTAGTGAACCGCGGGTGGGGGGGATGTGATGGTTGGCTTTGTGGCAGGAACCGATCGCGGGCAGATTACTCTGTTCCCGGCACGGCTTGATGATTACGTGGTCGAAGACAATCCGGTACGTGCAGTCGACGTTTTCGTTGACAGCCTTGATCTCGACA
>CAJQQK010000026.1 GCA_905480435.1 uncultured Hyphomicrobiaceae bacterium
ATCTCATCACCCCGCAATGCCCTCAAGGCCGTGCAGGATGCATTGTGTTGCGTCTGTTCCATGAAAGTTCCCTCTGGATAACTCGCCAAGAGGGTCACTTCCTCATGGCGTCAGAGGGTCAGTTTGTCGTGTCGCCTGACAGGGGGCGCCTGATGAGCAACCGGATCACGCCGAACGCGCCATGCGAGCGGCAGCTGCGATCACCACCGCCATAGAGATTGATAACAAAAGACCCCTTGCGTCAGGTGACCAACCGGTGCACCTGCGGGTCGGTGTCCACAGCGGCACTGTTACTGTTGGCAACATCGGCGCGCCCGGTCGCATCAATTACACGATCATCGGAGACGCTGTAAATATTGGCCAGAGACTGGAACAGCTTGGCAAGAAATTCATGGCCAGCAACGCCTCTGACGCAGCGGCTCTTGTTCTCGTCAGTCAAGCAACCGTCGCACAACTTAAAACACCAGTGCCGCTTGAAAGCCTCGGCGATCATCAGCTACGCGGCAGAGATCAAACCATAGAAGTCTTCCAATTGCTGCCAAGCACCACGTCTTGATCTGGGAGCATTGGCTCGCGCGCTCCCATAGTCACCACAAAAAAACTCCGACCGGACAGATGATCCAGGTCGGAGTTCTTAGTCATTAGCGCTGATCGAAATGCGGTCACATCAATCTGCGTATTCTGGCTCTTTACGATCGAGAATCCGCTTCAGCGCAGCAAAGTGGAAATCCCACGGTTTCTTGCCGTCAAACTGATTAGCTGTGCCAATCGCATTCTGTGTGGTTGCGATAATCTCCGGTGACAATTCCTTGAGCGGTTGCCCGGTCCACATCGCGTACAATTGCACCTGGGCTGCACGCTCGATGTAATAGAGCTTGTCGTAAGCTTCCGCGACTGACTTTGCGATCGTCGTCACGCCGTGATTGCCCATGAACAAAATCGTTTTGTCACCAACGATATCGGCCAGCCTGCACCCTTCACCCGAATCGAACGCCGGTCCGGCATAGTCCATATCATACGCAATATGTTTCATCAGCAGCACTTCGGTCTGCCCAATCGGTTTGATGCGCGGGTCTTCAAGACGCGTCAGCGCGCTTGCGAACGGCATGTGCGTGTGCATCACGCAAGCTGCATGCTCGACATCCCGGTGCAGCGGCGCGTGAATTGCGTAAGCTGATTCTTCGCGATGCCCGGCTCCACGCTGCGTGACACCGTCGTAGTCAACTTCCATGAAACAGCTGGCGGTGACTTCGGACCAATGTGTGCCGAACGGGATCTGATAATATCGATCCTTGCCTGGCACTCGCAACGTGAGATGGTTAAAGATGCCCTCGTGCAGGCCTTCCATCACAGCAATGCGATGCGCGGCGGCGAGATCAACGCGCGCCTGCCACTCCACCTCGATATAATCCTTAGCTGTGTCTGCTTGTACTTTCTGCTGCATTGCAATCCTCCTGGCTGTCTGCCGGTCCAAAATGAATACAAGTTCGAATTCTGCGTGCAAGCCTGCTACCAATTCGCCCAATAAGCAAGACCGTGGCGCCGTTCATGCCCCACGCGATGGTGGACCTGGTAAATCCAGTCCAACGCCTGACAGACGGCCGAACAATTGCTGCAGGCGGTCGCGGTCTGCCTCCGGCAGCGGTGGCCGCAGGATTGACGCGATGTTATCTTTTAGATGCACGACGTCGCTGGTCCCAAATAAGACGACGTCGGCTCCCGGCTCATGTCGGGCAAAACGGTAAGCCGCATCAAGTATGCTCTCGGCCCCGGTTTCGTGCACCAAAAAGTCCAACGGCTCCGCATCCAGTGCCAATTCGGCCGGCACATTGCCCTTGGCAGCCAACGCCTTGATGTTGTCGCGCAGCACATCTGGCTGGCTGAAAATATTGCGCACCACGAACATCAACATCGTGCCGACGCCGCCCGCGCGAGACAACGGAAAGACATTTTCACGGGCGCCCTGATGCATCATGTGAAAAGCCAACATCGCGGCCTCCCATATTGGATCTTTGAGCGCAACCTGCAGCATCTTCTGATCTGGATCTCTGGGCGAGGTTTCCGTGATCGCGATGTGGCGAATCTTGCCGGCAGCCTTCGCCTTCTGAAGTACAGGCGCCAATTCGTTACGCGCATAATCATAGTCAGTTGGTGCAACGGCATGCAGATTGTAAACATCAGCCACATCTGTCCGCAGGCGCCCCAGTGATGTGTCGAGGTTTTCGGCAAGTTGCTGTGGTGTGATCAACTCACCGCCAGATCGGATTAGTGACTTTGTCGAAATCACCATGCGTTCGCGGCCAATTTCCTGGGCCGCCAATCCGACCACATCTTCGGTGCCATAGACCGCTGCGGTGTCAAAGAAATTGACCCCCATGTCGAACGCCGCACGCACCACCTTAAGGGCCTCGGCTTCCGACTTGCCGCGCCCAAGACCAAGCTTGCTATTTCCACCACAGCCAAGCCCCGCGACAGACACTTTCAGCCCCGTACGACCAAAATCGACATAGTCCATTCACTCAATCCCCAATTCGCCGGCCCCAAACTGCCAGTCCCGGACGTACTACTGCGTAAACATCGGGAGCAAGACAACGCGAAATCTCGACGACAGATCTCCCACTATCTACCTTCGATCACCATCGTCTCCAAGATTGTTGCGCCAATCTCGTCCGCACACCGCTTTTGATCATCGTCAATCGAGCAGTGGCGATCGCGTCCCATCAGGTGGTGTAACAGTGCCGGTCAGGTCCGTCGCAACGTTGTCCGGACGGTCAGTCAGCGGTTAGGGCCGCCGGTTCTGATGCACCATCATGGCTGATGCCGCCGAGAGTTTCCAGTGTCATGTAG
>CAJQQK010000027.1 GCA_905480435.1 uncultured Hyphomicrobiaceae bacterium
AGTTCGACCCGCTCCGCCTGCCACCTGAAACCGAGATTCTCCGCCAGGAAGTACGCGCGTTCATCGCCGAAGAAATTGCAGCCGGCAGTTTCGATCCGGCAATTGGCCTTAAAACCGAGGTCTACGATCGAGAATTCTCCAAGCGCGTCGGCGCCCGTGGCTGGATCGGCATGACGTGGCCGAAAGAATACGGCGGCTCGGAGCGCAGCTACCTCGATCGCTATGTCGTCACCGAAGAATTTCGCGCTGTCACCGCGCCAACCTGGGCGCATTTCGTTGCGGATCGCCAGAGCGGCCCGGTCATCCTCAAGTACGGTAGCGAGAAGGTGAAGCAGGAAGTCCTGCCGCGCATCGCTCGCGGCGAGGTCGGTTTCGCGATCGGCATGAGCGAGCCGAATTCTGGCTCTGACTTGTTCGCCGCAGCCGCCAAGGCCGAAAAAGTCGAAGGCGGCTTCCGTCTCAACGGCGTCAAAGTGTGGACCTCCAACGCCCATCAAGCCGAATACATGATCGGGCTTTTCCGGACCTCACAGCCGACCAAGGACAATCGCCGTCATGGCCTGACGCAATTCGTCATCGACATGAGCTGGGACGGCATCAAAGCCAATCCCATCATCCAGATGACCGGCAAACACGATTTCAACGAAGTCGTCTTCGATAACGTGTTCGTTCCCGACGACTACCAGCTCGGCGAAATCGACGGCGCCTGGAAGCAGGCCACCAGCGAACTTGCCTACGAGCGCAGCGGCCCTGAGCGCTTTCTCGAAACCTACTACGTGCTGATGGGCCTGCTCAACGCGATTGGCGAGGGTCCTGTTGATCTGCGCTCAAGCGAAGGCGTTGGCCGCCTCGTCGCCCAGCTCCACACCTTGCGCCGTATGTCGGTCTCAGTTGCGGGCATGCTCGAAGCCGGCAAGGAGCCCGTTCTTGAATCGTCCATCGTCAAGGATGCCGGCACCATCTGGGAACAAGAGCTGCCAGCCAAGGTCCGCTCTCTGGCAGCCTTCATCGAACAGAAACCCGGCAACGATCACGACCTCGACGACATCATCGATTTCGCCATGCTGCAGGCCCCTAAATTCACCATCCAGGGCGGCACCACCGAAGTCCTACGCGGCATCATCGCCCGGGGCCTCGGATTGCGTTAAGTGGGACTGCGCTAACAAGTGAGTCCCCTCTCCCCGTCCTTATGGGGAAAGGGTTAGGGTGAGGGGCAGCGTCTAGCCCGGATCCCGCGAAACCAAGACAAAGGGCTTCATTCACCGTGCCGGATATCTCAAAACTCTTATCAGCTGACAGCGTTGCGATTGTCGGCGCCTCACCCGATACCACACGGCTCCGAGGCGTACTTTTTGAAGTCATCTGCCGGCCCGGCTACGAAGGCCGCATCTATCCCGTAACGCCAAGCCACCAGGAGATCGGCGGCCACAAATGTTACGCCACCGTCGACGATCTGCCCGAGGTCGTTGATCTTGCCATATTGTTGGTCCCAGCCGACGTTGTCCTCGCCGAGGTCGAACGCTGCGGTAAGGCCGGCATCAAGGCGGCCTCGATCATCGCCTCCGGTTTCGCCGAGCAGACCGGCGAAGAAGGCGAAGCCATGCAGCGCGATCTCGCCGCGATGATCGCCAAGTACGACATGGCCGTCACCGGACCGAACTCTCTCGGCTTCGTCAATTTCGCCAAATCCCTGCGGCCAACCTTCAGCCCAGCGATCGCGCGCGCCTCGCTTCCGTTGATCCCAGAGTGGCACGACGAGGGCGGCCGCGTTGCCGTCATCGCCCAAAGCGGCGCGATCGGTTTTGGCATGTACGACCGTGGCCGGCTCCGTGAAATCCCGTTCAGATATGCCGTCACCACCGGCAACGAAGCCGGCCTCAAAGCCTTCGATCTTGTCGAATACATGCTCGAGGAAGACGAAACCGAAGTCTTCTGCATGTTCCTCGAAGACATCCGCGATGGCGATCAGTTCCGTCGCGTCGCAGCCCGCGCGCTCCGAGAAAACAAACCGATCCTGGTCTCAAAGATCGGCCGCAGTCAGGCCGCCCAGGAATCGGCAGCCTCACATACTGGCGCGATGGCCGGCTCCGATCGCGTCAACCGCGCCGTGCTCGAAGAATATGGCGTCATTCTTTGCGATGACCTCGACCAACTCGTCGACATCGCCGCTGCGTTCTTTCACAACCGCAACAAGCTCCCCAAAGGCCGCCGTATCGGCATCTCAGCTGGCACCGGTGGCGGCGGTGGTTGGATGGCCGACATGTGCGATGCCGTCGGCCTCGAAGTGCCGGTGCTCGATCCGAAAGCCCGCGAGAAAATCGACGCGATCCTGCCCGTCTACGGTTCATCGCGCAACCCGGTCGATGGCACGGCGCAGGCGATCGTCGCCGTCGGCTACGCCGAGCTGCTGCGCTTGATGTCAAGCGCTGACAACATCGATGGCAACATCATGGTGACCAGCGCCCGCGCCGCGCAACATTTCGTCAAAGAGAAAGAAAAGTTCTTCACCATCGGTCGCGATGCCACCAAGCCCATTGTCGCCTGGACGTACACCTGGCCAACCCAGGAAACGATCGCGTTCTTCGCTAATGCCAGCGTGCCATTGTTCACGGCCACCAAGAGCACCGCCAACGCCATGGCCGCTCTCGCCAACTACCGCGAAATCCAGGAAGCCTTCGTCGAGCCTCTGCCGGCAGCGCAGCTCAGTGATGAACAGAATGCCGCCAATCGCAAAAAAATCGCAGCCGCCAACTACGAGTTCGCAGCCCGTGAATTGCTTGAAGAGCACGGCATAGGTGTTGTCGACGGTCATCTAGTCGATGCACCAGAGGTTGCGTATGACGATGCTAAGACAATCGAATGCCCTGTTGTCATGAAGATCCAGTCGCCGGATATCCTCCACAAGACGGAAGCGAACGGCGTCCTTCTTAACATCTCAAGCAGCGAAGCCG
This sequence comes from uncultured Hyphomicrobiaceae bacterium, assembly GCA_905480435.1. Lineage (GTDB taxonomy): Bacteria > Pseudomonadota > Alphaproteobacteria > Rhizobiales > Hyphomicrobiaceae > CAJQQK01. The sequence goes on from CAJQQK010000027.1 coordinate 2,952, forward strand.
CCGCTGCAGCTTACGGCGAACTCATCGAAGCCGCTGCCGCCTACAAGGCAGACGCCCGCATCGAAGGCGTCCTGATCGAACCCATGGCCGAGCCTGGCATCGAGATGATCCTCGGCGTCCAGAACGACGCCACCTTCGGCCCGATGGTTCTGGTTGGCATGGGCGGCATCTTCGCCGAGATCATGGAGGATACCGTGCTCGCTTCGCCGGTTGCCACTGTCGAGGCTGCAACGGCGCTCATTCATCGCCTCAAAGGCGCACCGATCCTGACCGGCGCCCGCGGTAAGGGCCCTGCCGATATCGTAGCCGTCGCCGAGGTCATCGTCGCGCTTTCAAAGTTCGCCGTCGCGCATGCAGATGCCATCACCGCCATCGACCTCAACCCTGTGATCGTGCATCCTGCTGGCGAAGGCCTTTCCGTTGTCGATGCCCTGATCGAGCCGGCACCCGCCTGAGCAACAATCCGTCAAACTCACGTCACGAATCAAACGCCTAATTCACAAGCATTCAAGGACATCCCCATGACAGACAGTGCAGACATCCGCGTCACCACCAAAGATCTCGTAACGACAATCGAGATCACACGCCCGCCGCACAACTTCTTCGATTATTCGTTGATCAAACAGATCGCCGATGCGTTCGACGAGATCGATGCCAATCCAGAAAGCCGCGCCATCTTGCTCTGCGCCGAAGGCAAATCATTCTGTGCCGGTGCTAATTTCGGCGATGGCAGCCGTGTTAAATCCGACGGCAGCGTCGATGGTGCGGTTAACAACGACGGCGCCAACCACCTCTATCGCGAAGCCGTCCGTCTATTCCGCAATAAAAAGCCAATCGTTGCTGCCATTCAGGGTGCTGCCATCGGCGGTGGTTTCGGTCTCGCACTGATGCCTGATTTCCGCATTGCCGCGCCCGAAGCCCGCTTTGCGGCCAACTTCACCCGCCTCGGCTTCCACCCAGGTTTCGGTCTCACCACCACGCTGCCGCGCCTCATTGGACAATCCAAAGCCACGATGATGTTCTACACATCACGCCGCATCAAAGGCGAGGAAGCCCTAGAAATGGGCCTCGTTGACCAGCTCGTGCCGCTCGATGAACTACGCGATGCGGCCTGGAATTTCGCCCGCGAAATGGCGACCAACGCGCCGCTTGCCGTCCAGTCAACACGCGCCACCATGCGCGCCGGACTGGCTGATGCCGTCAAAGCGGCAACTGATCACGAACTCGTCGAGCAGGTCTGGTTGCGCCAAACCGAAGATTTCAAGGAAGGCATCGCTGCCACATCCGACCGCCGCATTCCGAACTTCGCCGGTCGTTGAGGTGCTGACAGCAAGGGGGCGCTGATATCACGACCGTAACGCTAGCCGATTTGCGCGACGACGCCGCGCGCAAAAAACCGATCCGGCATTTGCTGGCAACCTTTATGGTCCAGACATTTGCCGCGGCCGGCTTCATGGGCTTTGTGTTGATCGCGCCCAACCTTGCGACGGCAACAGGTCTCGCCGAGCGCGATTTCGGTCTTGCCGTGACGTTCATTTTTATGGGCACGGCCATATCAAGCGCGATGACCGGCACTTACATGCGCTGGTTCGGCAGCGTCGGCGCGCAGGCGCTGGCCGTCGTCTGGATGGCCGGCACGGTCCTTATCGTCTATGTCGGCACCTGGGAGGCGACGATGTTCGCAGCCTTCCTGTTCGGTCTCGGTTACGGTCCGCTCAGTCCGATCAGTATGACCATCGTAACCGAGCGCACACCGCCGCAAAATCGTGGCCTATTTCTGTCGATCCGCCAGTCATCGCAGCCGCTCGCCGGCGTTATTCTCGGCCGCGCTCTGCCACCTCTGATGCTGGCCTATGGTTGGCAGGCTGGCGTGCTCTCAATCTCAGTTGCCGTCGCCCTCGGTTTCTTGATCATCTTCATCTGGCCATCGCTGTTCCGTTTGCGCGATGAACGCACTATCCGCGCCCCGGTTGATGTCACGAGCCGCAATCGCGGCCTACTCCACGCCATCGCATCGCGTTTCATCGTTCCAGCCAACCTGCGCGTACTCTGGGCTGCCGGTGTCATCTTCGCGATCACCCAGGTCGGCCTCGTCTTCTTCACTTACATCTACATGCTCGAAGAGGTGAAGTTGTCGCCAATTGCAGCGGGCATTTTCGCATCCAACCTCCAAGTCGCAGGCCTTCTCGGCCGCCCTGTTTTCGGTTGGATCTGCGATCGCATTGGCCGGACAGACGTCGTCCTGATCGCAATCGCCTTAATTTCAGTCGCCTCTTCCTATGGTCTGGTTCTCGTTGAGACGACCTGGAGCGCGTGGGCGTTTCTCGGGCTGGCGCTTGCCTGCGGCTTCTCCGGCCAGGGCTGGAATGCCGTCTTCACCGCCGCGATGAGTGAACTGGTGCCACGCGAAAAACTTGCCGAAATGAACGGCCGCGCCTTCGCTTTCCTGTCGCTTGGTTGGATGTCCGGGGCACCGTTCTGCTGGTATCTGATCGAGGTCTTCGGTAACTATCGGCCACTCTACGTCGTCGTCATGGCCCTCAACCTAGCCGTCGCCATACTCCTCACCATCTGGATACTGACAAGGCGAAAACCCGAACTCGCGAGCGCATAGCGCCTGTCTCATTTCCAGATATTATGTCTCTAACACACCCAGAGATGTCATCCCGGTGCTTGTCACCGGGACCTATTGCGCCGCAGGAGCGGAGCTAGCGTTTTTTTGGGGTTGGCATAAGCCACACATCTAACGCGGGCTCTCGTGGAGAGATGGGTCTCGGCAACAAGCACCGGGATGACACTCGTATTGGTGTCGAGGTTCGATGTTTCCGCCTATGCGTGCTATGTGGTGATGGAATCCATGTTTTCCAAAACGACCGGCAAGGCGCCTCATTTAACGCCTCGCCACAATCACCTAACTGCCCTCTCAACCCCAGACCTTATCCGTCAACGGCAGCCCTTGCACATCAGTCATCGTCACCGGATCAGCGGGCGTAATGCCAACTTCCCCGAGCAACGCACCAACCTGGCGAACATGCTGCGTTGAGTGCCACACGGTACGCTCCAGCATTTCATGGCGTGTCGTGCCACCAAAATACGTTGGCACTTTTCCTTTGAAATCCTCGTTCTTCACCTTGTCGAACCACGCCGCAAAGCGCGCCTTTACCTGCTCGCCGAACGTCGCGATTTCATCTGCGGTTTTCATATCCGCAGGCGGTGCCTCGACGAGTTTTTCGTAGGTCAGCGTTTCGCCGGTGTCTTCCATATCGAGGAATGCGACCGGAATCTGGAACAGATGGTGCATCAACACGAGCCATGACCGTGGTCGGTCCGGCAGCTCTTTGCCAAGATGCGCATCCGGCATCAGCCGTGTCTGCGCAATCGCCTTATCCAGGATCGACAGATACCGCTCGCAAAGCTCAGTTGGCGTCAGCTGCGGCCCGGTATCATCATTGATGCCAAGAAACTCGACGACATCCTGCAACACCTGCGCGAAGACGAACTTGTCGCCTTTCGATACAATCGGAATGGACCGCGCACCAAGTCGCTGCATTTCAGCAAGCGCTTCGTCGTTATCCAGCACATTGACAGATTCAAATTCGATCTCACGGACCGACAGGTATTCTTTTACCCGAAGACAGCTGGTTCAATGCGGTTGCCAAAAAACCTTAATCGGCGCTTCATCTAGCATATTGGTCGTCCTTCGTTGAGACTTTGGTTGTTCGTTCGAGCAATGGCTACTCAGCCAAAGCGCGTACCAAACGTTAGATCAGACCGCGGATCAGCTCAATACCGCCGTCAACAGCTGGTTGATATCGCCGTTTCGTTGGCAACAGCTGCAATCTCTAAATCGTTGCCGAGCACTGGGCTGGCCGCTAAAATCGCTAAACCCAACCTGCCAGCAAAATAGAGAAGTCAAAGTTTGAAAGAAACGCCACTAAACGTCCTGTTCGTCTGCAGCCGCAATCAGTGGCGCAGCCCGACGGCTGAGCGTGTCTGGCGCAACGAACCAGGCGTCGCCGTCCAGTCCGCCGGCACCAGCCGCCAAGCCCGGCGCACTTTGACTATCGGTGACGTCCGCTGGGCCGATCTCATCCTGGTCATGGAGGAAAAGCACAAGTCGCGCATGCTCGCCACCTTCCGCCAGGAACTCACCCACAAACAGGTCCACGTCCTCGACATTCCCGACGACTACCAGTTCATGGATCCCGACCTCGTCGAGCTCCTCCAAGAAAAGTGCGCGCCTCTTATCCGTGACGATAGCAGCGCTTAGCGTTTGTCAGGCGGCACAATCACAGCGCATCGCGCTCACCGCTCAAGAGTTGTCCTCGCCAAGACGACAAATGGCTTGCTAATTACCCGTTTGAAGCGCACGCTCCAGCAGTCGGTGCATCACAATTTGGATTGTGTGCATCCTTGGTCGCGACCGAATGCTTGGCGAACGTGCTGATCTAACGGCTGCATTGAGAGCGAACTGTCGCCCTGAACGGACGCCTTTTCTGGCAAATCCAACTGACATGCCAAGCGACCAAGTATAACGCGTTCCCGTGTGTGGAGCGTCTCTGAGATTTATCGAACAGCATTGCAGAGCCTGGCGAATCGGATTCGCTGGCACAGTAGCGCGTTCGCGAATGTTGTTTGGCACAACCAGCGCAAATCGCGCGAAAGATGCTGATGGCATACGTTCAAGAAACTGAAACGCAACGCAACAGCAGAGTTCGCAAGGGCCGATTGGCTGCCGTTTGTGCCGTTTCCTGGTGGGTCGCGTCCGTTGGTGGAATTATTTACGTCGTAGCGACGACTTAAAACAACTGCAGCAGCACGAAGCGATGCCGGGCACACTTTCGCATGCGTGCGCAAACGAACGCCTGCATACAGCATGTCGCGTTTTAAAGGATTCACAATGCGCCTTAAAACGCCCAATCTTCGGTCGATTTAAGGCTCTTATCAAACGTGACGTGCTTTAACATCTTCCAATAGAAAGTAATTCAAATGGCTACTCAGACATCATACATGAAGCCGGTCCTGGCCGGTGTTGTTGGCGGTGCGCTGCTCACGATGGTGCTTGGATTCACAGTGGGTGGCTGGGTGACAGGCAGCAAGGCAGAGGTTTCAGCGGTGGAAAAGTCTAAGTCGGCAGTCATTTCTGCCCTTGCCCCGATCTGCCTCAGCAACTTCAAAGCAAGTTCTGATGCAACAGATCAAAAAGTGCTGCTGACGAAAACCGAAGAATGGAAGATCGCTGATTTTGTTAAGACAGGCGGATGGGCGAAGGTACCTGGCAGCGCAGACGTCAGCACCGGTCTCGCACGCACCTGTGCGCAATTAATATTGGCTGAAAAATAAACGGTGAGCGCAGTGCTCGGTCCATTTGAAGTTGTGAAAATCTTTTCGCCGGCAGAATGTGCGGAAATCATTGCGATCGCCCACGCCAATGTCTTCCGGGATGCCAAATTGGTCGGCGCCAGACAATCTCAAACGCTGCGCCGATCACAAACAAGCTGGCTGGACGATGAGGGTGCCGCCAACTGGGTGTTCCAGCGTCTCCTCACAACCTTCGCGACCACCAACCGCGACCACTTTGATTTCGCATTGGAAGAATTTGCCGAGCGCATGCAGGTCGCCTGGTATGAAGCCTTGCCTGCGGATTTTTTCGACTGGCATATCGATACAGGTTCAGGCGCTCTTGCAGCCCGTCGCAAGCTCACAATGGTCGTCCAGCTCTCCGAGGCTGAAAGCTACAGCGGCGGCGAGCTCCAGACCAACGTTGACGGCCACGTCCGAGTCGCATCAAGGAGCGTTGGCTCTGGCCTCGTCCTGCCAAGCTTCATGCTCCATCGCGTCAGCCCCGTAACCCACGGCGACCGCTACTCCCTGACCCTCTGGTCCCACGGCCCGGCGTTTCGCTGAGACACAGCCACCCTCACAACACGCCTGCCGATATCACATCGTTTGCGCGCTTTCTTTCCCGGTAGCCTGGTGTTTCCACGGCCCGACATATCCCTTTGACCAGTCTGGCGGCAACTCACAGCCACGTGGATCATGACATGCTGTGCGCGCCGTCTGCCCGCGCACAATTGCCCCCGCATAATCAGATGGAATCGGATTGAAAGTGTACGGCATCGAGTCCGCAGACGAATAAACATTAAGCAGCAGCGGCCGCATCTGCCCGGAGGCATTCCGCTTGGAGCCATGAATAACGCGACAGTTCAAGATCACGAGTGACCCTGCACGACCGGTCAGTGCCGCAGTATTCTGCTCCCAGTTCTCCGGCATATCTTCTTGATCGATGCGCAGAACCCATTTGCCATCTTTATCATACATGCTGCGCAACGGCTCCTTATGGCTGCCCTTGATCGCGAGCAAGGGGCCCTGCTCGATATCGCAATCATTCAGGTAAATTCCGACCGTGATCGGGCTGTAATCGGTGTGTGGCCACGCCTGAATATCTTGGTGCCAATCAAACAGCTGACCGCCTTTGGGCCACTTGAAATTCAATTTCGAATGGTGGAATTTCACGTCAGGTCCGCACAGATCGATGGCAGCATCGGCTGCCTTCGATTGCGCCGCAAATTCCCAAAACGTCGGATGGTGCGAAACCGGGCTTGATAGCCGACGCAGCCGTGGATCATCTGGCGAGTGTCCTTCTTCCAGCACAAAACTCGCATCACTTTCTGTAACGCTTCGGCTTTGCTCGATCATGTCATCCATGGCGCCACGCAAGCGCGTCACCCAGGCATCATCGATCATGTCCTCGGCAACAAGATAGCCGTCCTCAAAAAACTGCTCGCGTTGTTGTTTGGAAAGAACCGTCGTTGCGTGCTTCAGAACATCCGCTTCCAGCATAGCGCTTCACCTTGGTCGTTATAGAGATTGCCACCAGTGTGAATTTTTGGAGCCACTGCCGTCAAACAAAAAATGTCCCGCTATCGAGTGCTACCTCTCCACATACTTCTTCACCAACGCCACCCCATTAAATGTATGCGTGCAGCACGGACATGATGGCTTCAGGTCTTCGTTCCTGAGATTTGGGTCGACGAGCGCGAGGAGGTTGTCCTCATCAACATATAGCCCGTTGTAAAAGCTGCTCTCGCCACACCGAATGTACGGCTGTTTTTCTGCTTCACTCAGCGCAACCATCCAATAAATCGGCTCCTGCTTGTCGAGGCGCGAAGCAGCCTCGCTATGCACATCATTCCAGTTCTCTCCAACTTTCGAGAGTAAAAAGCGAAACAGCGGCGTATAATCCAGCCCGTTCTGCACGCCTTGATGCATCGATCCGCGCTCGCCCTCGTTTTGCTGAGTAACCTTGGTTCCACGCTCCCACCGTGCCCGTCCCCCCTTGTAGTGATGAACGCCACGCGCGCGCGTATTGACTTTGCGATATAGAGGCTCTTTTCTGCCGCGCATAATTTTTGGTCCTGTGCGAGGGCAAATCGTAGGCGGTGCGAGTTTAGAAGCGAACGTGCGTCTTGCAAAGTACGTCGCCATGAAACGGAGAAAAGTTCAACCATGCCGATACGTTTGCATCTGACAAGCGGCCAAGGCCCGGTCGAGTGCCGCATGGCGATTGCACATACCTTGCAACGCATGCGCCAGGAGGCAGACGGTTCCGGCGTTGAAATTGACATCGTCGAAGAACGCAACACCGATAAGCACGGACCCCACTCCGCTCTGGCTATCATCAACGGTGACGGCGCGGAAGATTTTGCATCCCGCTGGACCGGTTCCATTCAGTGGATCTGCAAAAGCCCCACTCGGCCAAATCACAAGCGCAAGAACTGGTTTATCGGCTGCCAGGAAATCGATCCACCGGAAGCCGCCGGCGACACCATCGATCCAGCAGATGTGCGCTTTGAGGCGTTCCGGGCTGGCGGCCCAGGCGGCCAGCATCAAAACAAAACCGAGAGCGCAATACGCGCCATCCACAGCCCAACCGGCCTCACCGTCGTCGTCCGCGAAAACCGCTCGCAGCACCGCAATCGAGCCATCTCCCTGGAACGTCTCGGCGCCTTACTCGAAGCCTCGAAAGTCGTAAACGCCGCCAGTGATCGCGCCCGCCTCCAGGCAGCCCACGCCGAACTTGAACGCGGCAACCCCAAACGCACCTTCCGCGGCGAAAAATTTCAGTAAGTCCGATGACCGGGTCCAGGGAGTGGTCCCTGGTCAGGGAGCACGAGGGATGAAATCCCTCGTACATCAAGGGCTTTTTCCTTGATAATCCCACCAAAGGACACGTCCTTTGAAAACTTGTCTCTATCGCCCCTTCACCGCCTTGAGCACACGCTCAGGTGTCATCGGCATCTGCGGCACGCGAGCACCAATCGCACGTGCAACGGCGTTCGCAACGCAGCCACCAACTGGCACGATCGGCACCTCGCCAACGCCTCTCAGCCCATACGGTACGTCCGGCACTGGCGTCTCGATAATCACGGCCTCAACCGGCGGCACATCCAGCGCGGTCGGCATGCGGAAATCGAGCATGCTCGCGTTTCGCAAACGGCCATCATCGCCATAGTCAAAGCTCTCGGTCAGCGCCCAGCCAAGCCCCTGGACCACACTGCCTTCGATCTGCCCTTCGACAGCCGTTGGATTGAGCGCGCGCCCAACATCCTGAAACGCCGTATAGCGCAGCACCGTCACCTGGCCGGTATCGGTATCAACTTCGACATCGGCAACGTGGGCTGCAACCTCAACCCCAAGCGGCAGCTTCGTCGAGACGCCGGTTTCCAGAATGGCGCCATCGGTCAGCGTCGCCTGCATAATCTCGGCAAGGGAAATGCTCGCACCGCCTTGGGCAGCACCTGGCGCACGAAACACGCCGCGCTCATACGTCAGCGTTTGCGGCTCCGTTTGCAGCAGGCGACCAGCCCGCGTACGCAGCTCAGCCAGCGCTTTGTCGCTCGCTTCAACAATCGCAGCTGCCATCGTTCGGGCAAGCCGACTACCAGCAGCACCATCGCTATAGCCGACCGACTTGGTATCGCCCATCGTCACCAGCACATCGTCAATCGACAGCTCAAACTGTTCCGCTGCAACCTGCGCCATCGTCGTGCGCGTGCCTGAAATGTCAGCCGAGCCCATCGTCACCATTGGCCGCCCGTCGCCTGAAATCGAGATGTGGCAGGCCGACGTCATCGATGTGCCCCGCCAATAGCCAAGCCCGAAACCGCGTCCGCGCGGAAACGCGCCCTCGCCAAGCGGACTGGTCCAACAGTCGTGCTTACTGACCGCATCCAGAATCGTAGTCAGTCCGATCGACGGAAACGGCGTACCGATCGGCATCGTCGAACCCGTCACCGCCGCATTCTTCTTGCGGAATTCAACTGGGTCCATATCGAGTTTCTGGCACAGGCTGTCCATCGCCTGTTCCATCGCGAAATACGCCTGAATACCACCGGGCCCACGATACGCTTCCGTGCGCGGCTTGTTGGTCACGACGTCATAGCCTTCAAGGTGCAGGTTTGGCGCCTGGTAAAGCGCAGCCGATGCCTGCATCATCAGCGATGGCGGCAACCCCGGCAGCCCGCCGCAGTCCTGCCGATAGAGCCCTTTGATCGCCGTCAGCGTGCCATCGGCTTCAGCTGCCACTTCAATCCGGTGGCGCGCAGCAGCCGGCGGCCCCGAGCCGCCCTGGAAAACCTCTTCGCGGCTCATCACCATCTTTACTGGCCGACCTGTCATCTCAGACAGCAGCACGCACGCAGCTTCACCGTGAATGCTGATCTTGCCGCCAAATCCGCCGCCGATTTCAACCGGCACCACCTTGATTCGAGATTGCGGCCGGTCAAGCATCCGCGAGATCATCAGCTCTGTTGTGTGCTGTCCCTGCGTCGCAGCCCACACCATCGCAAAGCCATTCGAGTCGACTTGCGCCAGCATCGCCTGCGGTTCGATATAGCCCTGGTGACCAGTATCGATCGTCGTATCGATCGCAGCACTTGCCGCCGCCGAACTAATCGCATCATCAGCATTGCCGCGCTCAATCACACTGCGCGAACAAACGTTCGACGGCACCTGTGCTGGCGGCTCCAGTCCGGTCGTGATGACATGTTTATGGATCGCCGGCGCGCCCGGCGCCATCGCAGCATCAATACTCATGACGGCAGGCAACGCCTCATACTCAACGTCGATCAACGCCAGTGCGGCCTCTGCGATATGCGGATCAGTAGCTGCCACAACGGCAACTGGCTGCCCAACCCAAAAAACCTTATCGCGCGCGATGTTGATCACTGACACCATCCACATGTCGTAACCCGCTTCGCCCATCGGAATGGTCGCACCCACTGGGACATCATGAAAATCACCCGACGTGACGATCGCCTTCACGCCTGCCAGCGCCGCCGCTTTCATCGTGTCGATGCTCTTGATCTTTGCGTGCGCATGCGGGCTGCGCAGCGTTTTCGCATGCAGCATACCGGGCAGCGCCATATCGGCTGGATACTTTGCCGTGCCTTCGACGCGCTCACCGGCATCGACGCGCGGCAACGGCTTGCCAACAACGGAATTCTTCTGCGACCAATCAATCTGTCCAGGATCATTCATGATCAGACCTCCGCTCTAGCTGTGGCCGATGTCTCGGCGGCGCTCGAAATGGCACGCACGATCTTCTCATAGCCCGTACAGCGACAAATATTGCCAGCAATGGCATGACGAATTTCAGCATCGGTAGGCTTTGACTTCTCATTCAGCAACGCAACAGCTGACATAATAATGCCGGGCGTACAGAATCCACACTGCGTGCCGCCATGCTCGATCAATGCCTGCTGCACAGGGTGGCGCGTGCCATTCGCCGTCAGCCCTTCCACCGTCGTGATCTCCAATCCATCGGTTTCTCCCGCAAGCACGAGACACGCACAAACCGCGACACCATCAGCCAGCACCGTGCAGCTGCCGCAGTTGCCATTGCCGCAACCTTCTTTGGTGCCGGTCATTTCCAACCGATCGCGCAGCAACTCCAGCAATGTATCGCGTGGATCAGCAAGCACCGTATGATCCTCACCGTTGACACGGCAGGTCACCACCACCTTCTGCGAACTACTCATTGCGAGATCTCCAAATTGAGACGAACGGCGCATTGTTCGAGCGCCCGGCGCACCAGTACAGCGATCAATTCGCGGCGATACTCAGCACTACCCCGGATATCCGATATTGGTGTCGCATCAGTTTGAGCAGCTATCGCAGCAGCGGCAAACGTTGCGCCCGAAGCGGGTGCTCCAACAAGTGCCGCCTCAGCCGCCGGCGCCCTGATCGGAGTCGGCGCAACAGACGCCAGCGACACCCGCGCGCCAGTAATATTATTGTTGCCATCAACGCTGATCCGCGCCGCCGCGCCAACAACCGCGATATCCATTTCGCGTCGCGGTGTAAACCGCAGATACGCCGAAGCAGATCTCTCATCCGGCTTCGGCAGCACAATGCTGACCAACAGCTCGCCCTCACTAAGCGTCGTCCTGCCGGGCCCCGCAAACAGATCCTCAAGCGCAATCGTGCGCTCGCCCTTCGGCCCTGCGATCCGTGCCTGTGCAGCATCCACAATCAACGCCGGCACCGCGTCGGCAGATGGCGCCGCATTGCAAACATTACCACCAATTGAGGCCCGGTTCTGAATTTGGAGGCTACCGATCAGCTGCACCGAGTCGTGCAAGCCTGCATGCTGCTGCCGGATCGTGTCGTTCTGCGCGAGCTTACTCGCACAAACAGCCGCGCCAATTTCCAACCCGCCATCGCCCGTTGCCTGCACACTGGCAAGCTCAGGTATCGACTTCACATCGACAACGTTCACGGGCGCACGATGCCCTGACTTCATCTGCGCAATCAGATCCGTACCGCCGGCAAGCAAAAACGTGCCCGGTTGGCCGCGTGCTGCCACAGCATCGGCAAGCGTTGCCGCTTTCTGGTAGTTATATGGGTTCATGAGGTCCGCCTTGTTAAGCGGCCATCATAGAGCGTGCCGACGGGCATGGAAAGGCGCTACACACTCAACGTTGACACACCCCAAGGCGTCATCCCGGCACGTATTCCAGTGCTGGTTGGTTGAGGCCAAAGCTGCCTTTGGGGTGCGCCCGCACCCCACCCACTCCGTCATTCCCGCGCAGGCGGGAACCTAAGCAAACCTCCGCAACCTGTGCATGTGCGGTTAATCGCTTGGGTCCCCATCTTCGTGGGGATGACGGATGTAGTGGTCGCGAAGCTTAAGTGTGGGCAGTTGATTGCAAGAGCGATGAGGAGACGCGAAACCTAGCGTCCCCTAACCCGCAAATCCCTCAAACACCGCAACCGCATCAGGCGCCTCATCAAGCGCCAGCACTGCTTCTTGCAGTTTTGCCGCCTTCTCGCCGTTGACCAGCATGCCGGCATTGTCGTGCCATTTGACCAGGATGTCATCGTTCGACAGCGGACGATCAGCCGCTCCCCGGTTGACCTGCTCACGGTGACCCATCTCACGGCCATCATCCATGGTCACAACAACCTCACCTGAATAGGCCTTCGGAAACAAACTCTCAGGATCATCAACAAACGAAACCTTGCTGGTCAGCTCAAGGATATCCGGATCGCTCAATACGTCCGGTTCCAGCTCATCCAGCGTCAGACGGCCCCGCAGCATCGCGGTTGCCACCAGATAGTGCACTGAGAATTTCGCGTCATAATCGTTGGCGGGTTTCTTCTTTTTCTCTTCCGGCTCACAAATAATCGCATGCATACCTTCAGCAACTTTGACCGTAATGCCTTGGATGGCCGACGGATCATTGATCTGCGGGCGCAAAGCCAAGGCTGCATCGATCGCGCCATGCGTAAAGTGGCAGGTCGGAAACGGCTTAATCGCGGTCTCAAGCAATTCCCAAACAGCTCCAAGCCCGGCCGTCGCCAGAGACGGATCGGTTTGTTCCATCCGCGGCCCAAGCCCTAGGAAACTCTTATACAACCCGTAGCGCCCATCATATGGATCGCTCGCCCCAACAAACCCTTCGCGCGCCAGGCACGCAGCTGTAATCGCAGACGATGCAGCCCAACCCGGATGGAAGCGCTTGTTCCACGCCCCATCTTCCAGGAACTGCATGCTGCCAGACGCCATCGACAACGCCAGCCCTTGCGCACTGCTCATCTGCTTGGCGTTCAGGCCCAAAATACGCCCAACCGCCAGCACGCACCCGAATATCCCAACCATCCCCGTCGGATGATATCCAACCTGATGGAATTGGCTCTTCGCCGCAGCCCCGACGCGCGCCGCAGCTTCAACGCCAATAATATACGCCGTCACCATCTGCTCGCCGGTCGCGCCCGTCATCGAGGCAGCAGACAGCACCGCCGGCATCACGCTCGCGGTTGGATGCACGATCGCGGCAATGTGGGTGTCATCATAATCCAACCCATGACACAGAAACCCATTCATCGTCGCCGCGTCTCTTGGATTAAGATGCGCTGCCATACCAAACACCGGCACGCGGCCTTCATCACCAAGCGCCCGGAACCCAGCCAGCGTCTTGTGCGCAAAATCATATCGCGTCGACGCCATCGCGATGCCAGCTGCGTCAAGCATGTGATGCACGGCTCGCGTCCGTACATCAGCTGGAATATCGCTATGGCTGAGGTTCGCCGCGAACTCAGACAACTGCTGCTGGATCGAAACTCCAGCCTGCCCGTCCGCAATTTTAGCCTGCACGTTCATATCATTTCCTCCAATTTAGCTCTGCATATCCGGTCACCGCTCTCGCCAAGTGCCGCAACAGTATTCCCTCTCCCCGCTCACGTTCTTCACGTGAACGGGGAGAGGGGACGAAAAGGCGATCACCCCTTCGCCGCAAACTCCCCATCATGCGCGCCAAGTGCCGGCGCCTGCTCGTTCCGATCTGGCCGCCTGCCATCAAACGATATCGGCAACCCAAAGAAGCTCATCTGCCCTTCGGTGTCCTCGCGCAAAATCTCAAGCGCCTCGGTCTGCGGATGAACCTGCACTTGATCAAGCGTCTGCACCGGCGCATTCGGAATGCCGGCTGCATCCAACTTCTCAATCCAGTGCGCAGTCGTCTCAAGCGATGTCACGCTCTCAATCAACTCAATAATCGCCGGCTTATTGACAACCCGGTCGGCATTGCTCAGGAACCGCTCGTCCGCAATCCATTCCGGATGGCCGAGCACCGTACACAGCTTGGCGAATAGATTGTCATTACCAGCCGCCATCACCAGCTGACTGTCTGACGTCTTCATCGCCTGATACGGCGAAATCATATTAACGCCCGAACCCGACGGCTTCGGCAGCTTGCCCGAAAACGCATAGGTCGGCAGCATGTAAACCATCCAGCCAAGCGCCGTTTCATAAAGCGACGCATCGACGATGCCACCCTTGCCGGTTTTCTCGCGGCGCAGCAGGCCAGCCAGGATTGCCATCGCAGCCCACATGCCGGTGCCCATATCGATGATCGATGTGCCAACCCGCACCGGTGGCTGCCCGGGGTGCCCCTGCGTACTCATCACGCCACCAAACGCCTGCATCAGTGGGTCATATCCCGGCCTGTCCGACAGTGGGCCCATTTTCCCAAACGCATGGATCGACGTATAAATCAGTCTCGGATTAACCGCCAACAACGCCTCCGGCCCAATCCCAAGGCTTTCTGCCAGCCCCGGTTTCTGGTTCTGAACCAGCGCATCGGCATCTTTCGCCAACTCTTTGATCAGTGCGATTCCTTCCGGCGACTTCAAATCAACCGTGACCGACTTCTTATTGCGGTTAAGGCTCTGGAACGTCGCACTCATCCCATCCCGGAACGGCGGCCCCCAACCGCGGCAATCATCGCCAACGCCGGGCCGCTCGATCTTGATCACCTCCGCACCCATTTCCGCCAGAACCAGCCCGGCATAGGGGGCAGCCACACTGTGGCCAAGCTCGATCACCTTGTAGCCCGCAAGCGGTAGATGGTCGTTAGCGGACGTAGATCCGTCAGACATATGCATAAGTCTCCGATTGAGTATGGCGGGTGGGCTGGCCTGCAAGCGTGTTTCGCCGGTACAATTGATCGCCAAGGCGCTACAATCAACCGGGTGTCAGCTGTGATATCGCGATGCTGATCATCCATCCGGTACTGGCTCTGATACAGCTTAGACGAACAAAATATTGACGTGGAGAGAACTTGAATGACGGCAACGTACGAGACGCTGAAGATTGAGATGCATGATCCCAAGATCATGGTCGTGATCATGAACCGTCCACAGGCGCTCAACGCCATGAATACCAAGATGATGACGGAGATGCGCGACTGCTTTCAGTCGTTCTACGTCGATCCCAATCAGGCCAATTGCGTCATCTTGACGGGTGAGGGCGATCGCGGCTTCTGTTCCGGTGCCGACCTCAAAGAGCGCGACGGCATGACGGAGGAAACCTGGAAGCAGCAGCACGCCATCGTCGAGCAGATGGTGCGCAACCTCATGATCTCACCGATTCCAGTGATTGCAGCCGTCAATGGCGTAGCATTCGGCGGCGGCTTCGAGATCGCGCTTGCCTGTGACTTCATCTACATGTCCGAGACCGCCCGCCTCGCGCTGCCCGAAGTCACCCGCGGCATCATGCCAGGCGCCGCCGGTCCGCAAAATTTACCACGTTCCGCTGGTGTCCGCCGCGCCAAGGAGATCGTTCTCACCGGCCTGCCGGTCAGCTCCTCGCAAGCGCTTGAGTGGAACATCGCCAATCGCGTTTGCGCACCCGACAAGCTGATGGCCGAAGCCCTCGAGACCGCCCGCACCATCGCTTCGAACGCACCGATCGGCGTCCGTCAGTCCAAAAAATCCCTCGACAAGGCTTTAGAAGTCGACCGCCACACCGGCTACGCCTTCGAGCTCGAAGCTTATGGCGCCGTCATCAACACCGAAGACCGCCTCGAAGGCGTCCGCGCCTTCAACGAAAAACGCAAACCCGTATTCAAAGGGAAGTAGGGATATTGGGAGTTCGCCACAAATAAAGGTGTCATCCCGGCACTTGTTGCCGGGACCCATCGCACCGCAGGTGTCAGCGTCGCAAAGGCGCACCGCCGTGCACAACGGTCAGCGCAGGAGTTGCCGAGAAATAGGCCCCGGTGACGCGCACCGGGGTGACATCTCAGGTTTTCTCGGGAGTAATACGAAATGAGTTGGAGAGGGTAAGTATCGTTCACGCGGAGACCGTATGAGCACCTACTACACTTAACATACTGGCAAGCGGACCATACGGCACCCTCTACATTGGCGTAACGAATGGTCTCATCGCACGTGTCACGCAACACCGCGCCGGTGAAGGCAGCAAGTTCACGAAACGTTATGGTGTGTCCAAGTTGGTCTGGTTTGTAATGTTCGGCGATGTGAAGGATGCAATACAAAAAGAGAAAACCATGAAGGAGTGGCCACGCCAGTGGAAGATCAATTTGATTGAGGCTGAAAACCCGCATTGGATCGACCTTTACTCCTCGCTGCCCGGCGCAGAAATCAATACTGACTGACCGTCAGATACGACATGCACACACGAATTCGACTAAGGAGACCATCATGCCAAGCCCCACTGACCGCCCAACTGACCGCGATGTCATCGTCCGCGAAGTCGGCCCCCGTGACGGCCTGCAGCTCGTCAAGGAAACGCTGCCAACCGACACCAAACTCAACTGGATCAAGGCCGAAGCCGAAGCCGGCATGGTCGAGTTCGAAGTCTGCTCGTTCGTACCACCACACATCATTACGCAATTCGCCGATGCCCGCGCCGTCGCCGGTCGTGCGGTCGAGGAAATCCCCGGCATCCGCGTCATGGCGCTCTCGCCCAATATCAAAGGCGCCGAAATCGCTTTCGAAGTTGGCGTCCACGCGATGAACTACGTGCTCTCCGTTTCAAAGACGCACAACGAAGCCAACGTCCGCCGCTCGCGCGAACAGTCGATCCTCGACTTCGCTGAGATCGTCAAAATCCGCAACGCCGACCCTAAACTCAAAGACATCAAAATCGGCGTCGGTCTCGCAACCGCGCTGGGCTGCACACTCGAAGGCGACGTGCCCGAGAAGGATGCGCTTGGCGTTCTCGAAGAAGTTCTCGCAGCCGGCGCCGACGAGGTCCTTCTCCCGGACACGGTCGGCTATGCGCATCCCACGCAAGTTCGCTCGCTGTTCCGCAAGGCTCTCGATATCGCCGGCGACGTGCCAATCATTACGCACTTCCATGACACCCGCGGTCTCGGCCTTGCCAACGTCTATGCGTCCCTTGAAGCTGGCGCCAAACACTTCGATGCCTCACTGGCAGGCCTCGGCGGTTGCCCATTTGCCCCAGGCGCCACCGGCAACATCGTCATGGAAGATCTCGTCTTCCTGCTCGAATCCGAAGGCCTCAAAACTGGCATCGACATAGAGAAACTGCGTGCGGCCCGCGAAATCGTCGAAGCTTCACTGCCGGATGAGCCAAAGCATGGACGCATCCTCAAAGCCGGCCTCCCCAAAGGCTTCAAACCGGCAACCAATCTGATCGCGGCGGAGTAAGCAGCAATGGACGGACAAAACCTGAGCGACGCTGACGGCCCAACAATGCTGATCGGCGAGGATTGGCCTGAGATCCGCGAATCCGTATCGCGCATCTGCGAGCCTTTCGACAACGACTATTGGATGAAGCTCGATGACGCGAGCGAGTATCCGGATAAGTTCGTCCAGGCCTTGACCGATGCCGGTTATCTCGCAACTCTCATCCCGGAAGAATTCGGCGGCTCCGGCCTGCCGATTTCGGCGGCCTGCGCGGTACTCGAAACCATCCACGCGGCTGGCTGCAACGCGGCCGCCTGCCATGCTCAGATGTACACCATGGGCACTGTCCTGCGGCATGGTTCAGATGAGCAAAAGCAAAAATTTCTGCCCGGCATCGCAACTGGCGAATTACGCATGCAGGCGTTCGGCGTCACCGAGCCAACCACCGGTTCTGATACAACTCAGCTGAAAACCAAAGCCGTCCGCGAAGGCAACCAGTATGTCGTCAACGGCCAGAAAGTCTGGACCAGCCGTGCGCTGCAATCGGACTTGATGTTGCTGCTTGCCCGCACGACACCAGCAGACGAAGTCAAACGCCGCAGCGATGGCGTCTCCGTCTTCTTGGTGGATCTGCGCGAAGCGGTTGGTAACGGTCTTGAGATCCGCAAGCTCGATGCCGCCATCAACCACAACACCTGCGAAGTCTTCATGGATAACCTGAAGCTCGCACCAGACACGCTGATCGGCGAAGAGGGCCGCGGCTTCAAGTACATCCTCGATGGCATGAACGCCGAGCGCATTCTGATTGCAGCCGAGTCGATTGGCGACGCCAAATTCTTCATCAAGAAATCGATCGACTATGCCAACGACCGCGTCGTGTTCGGCTCGCCGATCGGCAAGAACCAAGGCGTCCAGTTCCCAATCGCGCGCGCCTATGCTGAGGCACAGGCAGCCGAAATGATGGTCCGTAAGGCAGCTGCCATGTTCGATCAGGGCGTGCCGTGCGGCGCTGAAGCCAACATGGCCAAGATGCTCGCATCTGAAGCCGCCTGGAAAGCCGCCGAAGCCTGCATGCAAACCCACGGCGGTTTCGCATTCGCCAAGGAATACGGCATCGAACGCAAGTGGCGCGAAACCCGCCTCTACCAGATCGCCCCAATCTCAACCAACTTGATCCTCGGCTACATCGGTCAACACGTACTAGGCATGCCGCGGAGTTACTGATCTAATGCATCGGGAAACAATCGATAGCGTTCGATCCACATAGAAGCGCCGTCCCCTCTCCCCGTCCTTCACGGGGAGAGGGTTAGGGTGAGGGGCAGCGAAACCCAGAAGAGCTTGCTCCACACTCCCGGCCACGAGCCCCGCCCAGGCGCCGCAAGGCGCCAAGCCGAACCGACCGTCAACGCACACCCGTTGCCCCGCCAACAAGGAGCCCCAAAATGTCCTCAACTCATCCCGGCGCCCGTCTCCGCGAGATCATGCAAAACGACATGGTCGTCGCCCCAGGTTGCTACGACGGCATCACCGCCAAGCTAATCCAGGCAGCCGGCCATCACGCCGCTTACATGACCGGCGCCGGCACCTCCGCCTCGCTCGGCTATCCGGATTTCGGCCTCATCACGATGACGGAGATGGTTGACAACGCAGCGCGCATCACGCGCTCGATCGACATGCCGCTGATCTGCGACGCCGACACCGGCTACGGCAACGAGCTCAACGTCACGCGCATGATCCATGAATACGAGCGCAAAGGCGTCGGCGCGATTCACATGGAAGACCAGGGTTTTCCAAAAAAATGCGGCCATCTCGATGACAAAGAGATCATCTCGCGCGAAGAATATTTCGCAAAAATCCGGGCCGCCGCCAGTGCCCGCACATCGCCAGATTTCGTCATCATCGCGCGTACCGACAGCCGCGCCGTCATCGGCTTCGACGAAGCGGTCGCGCGCTGCAACGGCGCCCTCGAAGCCGGCGCCGACGTCGCCTTCTTCGAAGCAGCGCAAACCATAGAAGAAGTCGAAAAGGTGCCCCAACTCGTCAAGGGCCCGTGCCTGCTCAACATCGTCCATCGCGGCAAGACCCCAAAGGTCGAACTTTCTGAGGCCAAGGCAATGGGCTACAAAATGGCCATCCTGCCATCTCTGCTTTACCGCAACATTCTTGGTGCCAGCGAAGCGATCCTGAAAGAGCTTGCAACCGGCAAGATGCCAACCCCGATGGGCGACATGACCCCTCGCGAAGGTTTCAACAAATTCGGCGCCAACGAATGGGATGCCTTGCGCACTGCCTTCCGTGACCCACCCAAACGCGACGCCGCCGAGTAAACCCACCCACTGTTGTCATCCTCGGGCTTGTCCCGAGGAGCCATTTCTCGGCTAGGGACAAAGCAAAATTGGTGCACAGGAAACTGCCACAAAGTAACCTAAGCGCCATGCACACCCACTCCGTCATTCCCACGAAGGCGGGAACCCAAGCAAATCTCCACACGAGCAACGCACAAGAACACCCATAACACCGCCGCCAGGAGGAACTCCCAATGACCAAAGCTGAAGAACTCCGCCAGAAATTCGTCGCTATGATCAAGGCCGACGGCATGATCACCGCGCCAGGCTGCTACGATGGCCTCACTGCCACGCTGATCTCATCCGCTGGTTTCGACTGCGCCTACATGACGGGCGCCGGCACCTCGATCGCCAAGGGCTTTCCTGACTTTGGCCTGATGACGATGACCGAAATGGTCGCCAACGCTGAAGTCATCGCCAACGCATCCAACTGCCCTGTCATCTGCGATGCCGACACCGGCTACGGCAACGAACTCAACATGACCCGTACGGTGCATGAATATGAGCGCGCCGGCGTCACCGGCATCCACATCGAAGACCAAGGCTTTCCGAAAAAATGTGGTCACCTTGACGATAAGGAAATCATTCCAATCGAAGACTACGTTGCCAAGATCCGGGCAGCCGTCGCAGCCCGCCGTGATCCAAACTTCCAGATCATCGCCCGCACCGATGCCCGCGCCCCGCTCGGCTTCGAAGAAGCCGTCCATCGCGGCAACGCCTCTCTCGAAGCCGGCGCCGATATCGTCTTCCTCGAAGCACCCCAAACTATGGACGAGCTCAAAGCCGTGCCACAGCAGGTCAAAGGGCCCTGCCTGTTCAACTATGTCGAAGGCGGAAAAACCCCTCCCATCGACCTCAAAACCGTAGCCTCGATGGGCTTCAAGATCTCAATCCTGCCAGGCTTCCTGCTCCGCCAGGCAATCCTCAGCTGCGAAGAGATCCTCGGCGAACTGAAATCATCCGGCGAGCCACCAAATCGCTACAGTCACGTCTCGGTGCGCGACATGTTCAACCGCTTCGGCGCCAACGAGTGGGACAAACTCCGCACCGAATCCGGCCCCACCAAACAAGCGGCGGAATAGTTCACAACACGACAGCAGATCCCAGGCACTCTACTCCGTCCCTGAGATCTGCGCCCCACCCACGAAATGCGTTCCCGGACGAAGCGAAGCGCAGATCCGGGATCTTTATCGGCTGCTAGAGTGACTGGCTTTTCGACCGTCTCGAAGCCTCTGATGAATGCTGCCGCATTTGTCAGAGGCACGTTTCCAGACAGCGAATCGCAACGGCTCCGAGCCGCACTTAACCTCACCTCAACAGAGTGCTCGAATATGCTCAACCCTTCCGAAGGCAAAGTGCTGCCCGAGTGGATCGACCACAACGGTCACATGAACCTCGCCTACTACGTGCTCGCTTTTGATCTGGCGACCGACCAGTTCTTCGACAACTTCGGCATTGACCAAGCGTATCGTGACACGACCGGCTGCTCGACATTCGCTGGCGACATCCACGTCTACTACAAGCGCGAGTTGCACGAAGGCGACGCCTTCACAGTCACCAGCACATTGCTCGGCTTTGACGAGAAACGTATCCGTTTCTTCAATCAGATGTTCCGCGCCGACGACGGCTCCGAAGTCGCCTTGATGGAGTCGCTTTCTCTTCATGTCGATCTGACAGAGCGTCGGGTCTGTCCAATGCACGAGCCATTGCCAACCAAGCTGGCCGCTGTTCAAGCCGCCCAAGGCACGATCGAAATTCCAGCCGAAATTGGCCGCACAATCCAAAAGCCACCAGTGTATGTTGGCAACGGCCAATAATTACTGCAAAGCACTCAATCGAGGAACACATGGCAGACAAACGCAAGACGGCACTGGTAACGGGAGCCGGGCAGAACATCGGCCGGGCATGCGCTTTGGCACTGGCTGACGCTGGCTTCAACGTCGTCATCAACGGTCGTCGCAAACAGGAACCCTGCGAGGCCGTCGCCAAGGAAGTCCAGGCCAGGGGCGTCGATGCCCTGCTCGTCATGGGCGACGTCGGATCCGGTGCTGCCTGTAAAGCACTCGCTGATGCTGGCATCGCGAAGTTCGGCGCCATCGATGTGCTGGTCCACAACGCCGCCATCCGTCCTGAAAAGCCATTCCTCGAAATGGACGAAGCTGAGTGGCACGAGGTGCTCAACGTCAACATGAACGCATCGTTCTGGCTGGCCCGTGCCTGTCTGCCTGGCATGGTCGAAGCCGGTTGGGGCCGCATCATCAATTTCGCTGGCATGAACGCGATGAACGGCTACAACGGCCGCGCCCACGTCTCAACGTCGAAGCACGGTAACTGGGGCCTGACCAAATCTCTGGCGAAGGAATTCGGCCCAAAAGGCATCACCGCCAACATCATCTCGCCAGGCCCGATCAAGTCCGAGCATGATGATCCGGCGATGACCAAACACATCAACGAACAGGCATCCAAAATCCCAGTCGGCCGTCTCGGCGAACCAACCGAAGTGGCATCTGTCCTTGCGATGCTCGTTTCCGACGGCGGCGCCTTCGTCAACGGCCAAATGCTCCAAGTCAACGGCGGCACTCAGACCTAACTCAGCGTTGCGATATCTGTTCGCAGCCCAAATGCCAAGCCTGCGGCACGATGTATAGCGCAGAGGGCGAACCGCGCCGCAAGCCTCACCGTATCGCGCCCGTGAGAATGGGATCCGGCTTGCACATTTTCCAGAACCCCACCGGGCACTACACCGGGAGCACCGCGACCCGGCGGTTAGCGCCGCCCTGCCACTTTGGCAGGGCGAACAGCGCCGTGAGCGAAGTAAAGTAAAATCCTACCGTGCACCCACTACATTATCACGCAGGTCACTTTTCCGCTCCACCTTATAGTATGGCAGTACGGCCCAGCTCGGCCGCTCATATAGCACTCGCAGCGGCGTATGCTTCAGCGCCATATGCACGATCAACGGTGTGGTCAGCGCAACCAGCCAGACCAGCAGCGATGCAACACCGGTATCGGTCACAACACCAAGCTTCAGCAGAACAACGCGGGTCAGCGCCATCGGTATCGTGAACGAGATGTAGAGCACGATCGAATTGGCACCGCAGTATTTGACAAACGCAGCCGTATTGAATTTTGCAAGCTGAGCTGCCAGCAACACGATCGCCATCGCCCCCATGCCGCCGAGCACAACCGAAATGATCGGCAGATCCGCCACCGTCGCCCAACCCGCAATCGGACTTGGGCTAAACGCCAACACGCCGTTCAGGACCGCCCAACCAGCGACCAGGCCGAGGGCTTTGGTCGTGTTCTCGGTTGCCCAATCAGCTGCCGCAAAAATGTAAGGCACCAACAGATAGCCGCCTAGGAAGAAGACATAATAGTGCGCCGCGAAATGATCGACAGCACTCCAACCCGTATGAACCGGCAGCGTGTGTAGCAGGGCCGCCCCACCAAGCAGCGCCCATGCCGGCAATGACCGCAGCAGCTTCGTTGCAATGAAAAACAACGGCAACACATAGATGAACCACAGTGTCGGATACGGATTGACCAACGCGCCAGCAAACGTGGAGACCAGCGCGCCAGCATCCAGACCACTGGTGGCAGCGGTCTTGATGGTCGCCTGGATAACCGTCCAGATCACATAGAAATAAGCAAAGTGCATCACCTTCTTATCGAGATAATGCATCCATCCACGCCCGATCGCATAAGACAGAAACAGGCCGGCCAACATAAAGAAGTCAGGCATCCGGAATGGCTTTGCGTAGGCCACAATCCAGTGCATGAACCCTTCCGGCGCCAGCCCCTTGGCGGCAAATGCTTCTCCGACGCCAAGCGTCGAATGCATCATAACCACGAGAATGATGCAGATGCCCTTGGCATAGTCGAACCAGCCGATGTGGCCGCCGCCGCTCGCTCGGGCGCTCTGGCCTAAACTATGCGCAGCTGTTTCGCGGGACGCTTCACTGACTCGATTTGAGACATCTTGTTGACGGTCCAATGCAACCGCATCATCTTTTCCGTCATCATTTCGACATTAAATCACGCTCGCTTAGTTGTTTTCACAGGTTCGCTGGTACACCATGTCGTGTTTTAAAGGATATCCAATGCGCCTTAAAACGCTCAATCTTCGGGCGATTTAAGGCTCCTATTAAACGCGACATGACTTAGACGTGCAGTGCTTGTGCCAGTCGGCAACCAATCACCCGGTTGTGAGAACGAGCCCCTGCCCTTCGCGCCAGCATCAATATGCTACGAGCGATCGCGCACCATGGCCCCAGTCCCCGTTGGCTCAAGTGTCCATCAGGCTAACAAGAAAGTCCTATTTTCTGGTTGGTCGCTTGCGCCCAGGTTGCTGTAATTGCCAACATGGTTTGCAAAGTCTGAACGTTGGATCTGGAATGTGCCCGGAATGCCCGTCGCGCGATGGCGTCATTCACGTGCTACGCGAAGCAATCAACCTGTCACGCCAAGCTTTCAGGTCGTCCGGCTGTGTCTCAAACATCTCGACGTCCGGTGTCGCCGGCATTTCCAGCCAAGGCTGCTTGCGCGACACCCAAAGGTGCGCAATCGGAGCCAACACCGAAGGATCATCAAGCGTGCCGCCCTTCAGTGTCACAATCTGCGGAGACCTCGCCGACTGGTGATAGATCCGCGTGCCGCACGTCGAACAGAACCAACAGTTCGTCCGGCTGCCGCTATCTGTCGACCGCTCATAAGCGGCAACCGGTCCCTCAACGACAAGATCATCGGCCTTCACCGGCACCGAGATCGCAAAGGCCGACGCAGATTGTTTCTGGCACTCAAGGCAATGACACGCATAAGCCGTCAAACGCTCAACGGAGAGCTCATACCGAACCGCACCACACTGACATCCGCCACGACGGTGGGTCACGGCGCTGGTCTCGTTGGCGGTTTGAAGCGATCAAATGGCACAACAGCGACGGGCGTCAACTCAACCAGAAAGTCCGGATGACCAAGGCCTGCAACCATCACCGATGTCGAAACGGGCGCATCATCCAGTAACTGGAATTCAGCGCGTATTTTCTGGATGGCCGCCAACTGCGAACGGTCTGTGTAGTAAGTCGTTATCGCCACGACATCCGCAAGATGTCCGCCAATCTCGCCGAGTAGCCGCTCTATATTGCGGAAGCATTGCCGCGTCTGCTCTTCGATGTCATCTTTGCCGACAATGTTCTCATCGGCGTCCCAGGCGACCTGTCCGGTAAAATGGATCACGCGCCCCTCGGGTTGAATGGCAGCCATCTGAAAGCCGCGTCCGCGTGCTTGCCAAACGTCTGCTGTTTCAAATCCGACAGGCACTAAGCCACCTGTTTCCGAAACGCATTCAAGCTGCCGGCATGGATAAGCTCGCTCGGCAGCACGTGACCAACAATCTCTTCGGCCATCTGACCAACCTCGATCAATCGATCGAGATCGACGCCGGTATCGATGCCCATTTCCTCGCACAGCAGCACGAGCTCTTCCGTGCAGATATTCCCGGCAGCACCTTTATGCGCTGCAAACGGACACCCACCAAGACCGCCAACCGTCGAGTCAAACCGGCGCACGCCCATCTTCAGCGCCGCATGCGCATTGGCAACCGCGATTCCGCGAGTGTTGTGTAGGTGCAGCGCGATATCGACATCCGGCCAGCGCTCGCGCACCGCACCAATCACCTTTTCGATGCGCGGCGGGATCGCCCAACCCATCGTATCGGCCAACGAGATGACGTTGATCTTGGCGCCGTGCGCGTCGGCAATCGCAAAGCCATCCGATACGGCCTTCAGCACGGCCGCGACCGGAATGTCGCCCTCAAAGTTGCACCCGAACGCGGCCATCACGCCGATGCGCACCACATCGACGCCAGCTGCCTGATGCACTTCGGTCTGCTTGTGCATCGCTGCCACATTCTCTTCGTGTCCGCGATTGAGGTTTTGGCGGCTGAACGCATCGGACGCCGTTAGCGAGATCGAGCCCGAAATCGAGAGCTTGTCTTTAAATTCCAGCGCCCGGTCCAGCCCGCGCTTGTTGAACCACAGCGCCGTATAGTGCACGCCATCAACCGGCTTGAAGCCTGCGATGACCTCCTCGGCATCCGCCCATCCCGGCACCAGCTTGGGATTAACAAACGAGCACGCCTGAATGTGCTTCAACCCCGTGTCAGCCAGCGCTTCGATCAGTCTGATCTTGTCGGCCGTCGAGATCGGTCCTGGCTCAATCTGAAAGCCTTCGCGTGGGCCTTCTTCATGGATTTCAACGCTGGTTGGCAGATCAGACATGGTGCGGTTCCTAGCGGCAATTGTTGGGCGAGTGACGAATTTTCGCGACTATCGCATCGTCCCGCCACAGCTGACAATCCAACATGCAATAGCGCACATCAATCGGCTTTAGTCATGGCGACTTTGACCAATGTCTGCATTGCCACGTCACCAGCCTCACCAAGTCCGTCAACAACACCGCTGCGGTCTGCATCATTCCGATTTTGGCTGACTTTGTGCTTGCCCTCAAGGCTGGTGATTTCCAGCTCGAACCCGATAATTGCTTTCAGCTGTCCTTCAACAAATCGGTCTGGCGCATCCGAGACAGCCCAGGGCGCCGCAAACTTGCCCTCATGTCGATCGGTCAATCTCTCAACAGCGTTTCGCAACCGGGCTGCATCTTCGAAGTACGTCAACCGCCCACGCGCATGCACAACGGCATAGTTCCACGTCGGCACAACACGGCCATGCTCCTGTTTGCTGGCATACCATGACGGCGTGATATAGGCGTCCGGCCCATGAAACACAGCCAGCGCATCAAGGTTCAAATCGCCGGACTGCCAATGCGGATTTGCCTTCGCCATATGCCCGAGCAGCATGCCGTGCTCTCCAGCCTCCGCGTCGAGCAACAGCGGCACATGCGAAACCATCGGCCCCTGCACCCCATTCGTCACCAACGTCGCAAGCCCCGCCTGCCGAATATGCTCGTGCAACGTCTCACGATCCTCAACCTTAAAAGCCGGCGGATTATACAGCATAGGTTCAGTTCCTGATTGAAGGATCACAGCATCGCCAACCAAATCAACGACGACATTCATATGGCGAGTTAGGCGTTTAAGTCCAACATCTGAAGGGGAGCCCCGGTGAGAGGCAGCACACTTCTTCGCGGCATCCACCTCTTGCGAGCTGTCCACGGCGGGTTCCCCGCCGAGCGAGCCGGCGCTTAGCGCCGCCCCCGCGGAGGGGCAGCCCTGCCTTTGGCAGGGCGAACAGCCCCGCGAGCGCGAATCATGCCGCTTCTTGCGCAGCCGTCATCGCTTCGCCGGCAACTGTTGTGCGCCGCATGTCACGCTTCTGCGTTTCATCGTAGTCGCGTGCTCGGTGCATCGTCTGGCGGTTATCCCAAATCACGAGGTCATGCTGCTGCCACTGGTGCGCGTGAACAAACTTGCGCTGCGTGCCATGTTCCAGCATGTTGAGCAGGAACAGCCGTGCTTCCGGGTCCGGCCAACCGAGAATGCGCCCGGCATGGGATGACAGGTAAAGCGATTTCCGCCCATTCTTCGGATGCACGCGCACAAACGACTGGCGCACTGGTTTCATCAAGCCGATCTCTTCATCGTCGAACGTAAAGCCAAGCTTGCCGCGCGAATAGATCTGCGAGTGCTCGCAAACCAAGTCGTCGATCTTCGCTTTCATCGCATCATCGAGCGCGTCGTAGGCAGCCCGCATGTCGGCGAATTCGGTATTGCCGCCAGCGCTCGGGATCGATCGCGCCGAGAGCAACGAATACTTCGCTGGTGTCGCGCGAAACGAGCTATCCGAGTGCCAAAGGTGATTGCCGAGATTAAAGAACCGCCGCCGGTCAGTGCGCTCAAACGGCTTGTTGTTGTTATCCAGATTGGAGACGTCGTTGATTTGCTGGTTGACGCGCTCTTCCGTGCGGATATTACCGCCCTTTTTGCCCTCCATCTCGCCAAAGTTCATGGAAAACGCGATCTGCTGCTCGTCAGTGAGGTCCTGCCCGTGGAACACCAGCACGGCATATTTATCCATGCCCGCGTCAACCGTCGCGACTTCATCCGGCGTTAGCGGCTTGCGCAAATCTAGGCCGTGTACGACGGCGCCAAGCTGATCGGTGATGGGCTCAATGGTGACAGTCATCCGGCAATCCTTGTCTTGGGGGCCGCGCTCTCGAAGCTCAGGTCAAGCCGGGCAACGCGCATTCAGGCCATCTCAAGTTTTAGAACCATTCTCAACAAGCTAAATCAGCAGTCTTAGCCATGCAAAGCGTTTCCCAGCCAAGTCACAGCATATTCCGCATGCGATGCAGGCTGCCCGATGTCACAAATCTTGCCCTGACAATCGCTATCATGCATAATTTCCGAGATTGATACCTACATTCCGGAAATCCGTAAATTATGCAGGATGTATCGAGTGCCTTCTGGATCGCTTTCGGTCTGGTAGCTGGTCTGGACGCGGATCTCCTGGAGATTATCGCACTGTCTCTGCGCGTCAGCCTGTTTGCGCTGGTGATTTCCTGCCTGATCGGCCTCCCTGTCGGTGCTGTTTTGGCCATTGCGCGGTTTCGCGGACGCTCAGCCGTTCTCATCGCGCTCAATGCTCTCATGGGCCTGCCGCCGGTTGTCGTCGGCCTGATTGTCTACCTGCACCTGTCACGTGCCGGCCCACTTGGTTGGCTCAATCTGCTCTACACGCCAACAGCCATGATCATCGCGCAAGCGATCCTGATCACGCCTATTATCGCTGCCCTCTCGCGTCAGATCCTCGAAGACCTGCACACCGAATATGCCGAGCAGTTCCGCTCGCTGTCGGTTCCAGCCCACACCATGATGCAGGCGTTGATCTGGGACGCGCGTTTTTCGCTGCTCACTGTCGCGCTGGCCGGCTTCGGTCGCGCTATCGCCGAGGTTGGCGCCGTCATCATCGTTGGCGGCAACATTGATCATCTGACCCGCGTGATGACGACGGCGATCGCGCTCGAAACCTCAAAGGGGGATCTGCCACTCGCACTCGCGCTTGGTATTGTCCTGCTGGTCATCGCGCTGACTGTGAACGGCCTCGTCATGGCGCTGCGCATGACAGCCGGGAGGCAGGCCTATGCGTGATGCTCCTTCCCATGGGTTTGCGTCGCTGCTACCACTGCAAACGTGCGATCTGACCTTCACCGCAGCCAACGGCAGTCGCCTTATCCATGGTATCGATCTCACATTAGACGCTGGCAGCCTAACAGTTGTGATGGGCCCCAATGGCGCTGGCAAGAGCGTCTTCCTGCGCCTTCTGCATGGTCTTCTCGAACCAACCGGCGGCACAATCAAATACGCCGGTGAGCCGCTCAGCGATGCCATCCGTAAACGCCAAGCGTTAGTCTTCCAAAAGCCGGTGCTCTTGCGCCGCTCGGTTGCAGCCAACATCGATTTCGTCCTTAAGCTCCGCGCGCGCCCCGGCTCAACCCAACCCGATCCAGTCCGTCGCGACGAACTTCTCGACCAAGTTGGCCTGCTCGACCGTGCAGCCCAGCCGGCCCGGCAACTATCCGGCGGCGAGCAGCAACGCCTTGCGCTCGCGCGTGCGCTGGCGACACGTCCCGATATCCTGTTTCTCGATGAGCCGACTGCCAGCCTCGATCCCGCGTCAACGTTGATGATTGAGCAGATCACGAGCGACGCGCATGCAGCCGGCACTAAGATCATATGCGTCACGCACGATGTCGCCCAGGCACGCCGCCTCGCCGGCGATGTTGTCTTCCTCAGCAACGGCCACCTCATCGAAACCGCCAATGCAGATGACTTCTTTTCAAACCCGAAATCACGCGAAGCGCAGGCCTACCTCGAAGGCCGCCTCATTGTCTGAACCAGCTACGTCCAGCCATCCGGAGTTGACGACATGACCTTCATTCGCGCGCTGGCAACGTCCGCAATCATTGCCGCTGCAATCACGACCACACTCGTCGCCATCGCGTCCGCCAATGATCGCTCGATCATCGTACAATCGACCACGTCGACAAAAAACTCTGGCCTCTACAATGTCCTGCTGCCGCAGTTCAAGAAAGCGACCGGCATCACTGTCCACATCGTTGCGGTTGGCACCGGTCAAGCGATCCGCAATGCACGCAACTGCGACGGCGACGTCTTGCTCGTCCACGCCAAAGGCGCCGAGCAAAAATTCGTCACCGACGGCTTCGGCACCAAGCGTCACGACCTGATGTACAACGATTTCGTTTTCGTTGGCCCACCATCCGATTCCGCCAAAATCACCGGCAGCAAAAGTGCCAGCGACACGTTGAAGAAGATCGCAACTTCAAAAGCCATCTTCGCTTCCCGCGGCGACGATTCCGGCACCCACAAAAAAGAGCGCACGCTCTGGCAGGCAGCTGGCATCGACCCGACACCGAGTTCCGGCAAGTGGTACCGCGAGACCGGCTCCGGCATGGGCGCCACCTTAAACATCGCCGTCGGCATGGGCGCCTATGCAATGACCGATCGCGCAACCTGGATTGCCTTCAAAAACAAGCGTGACTTCAAGGTACTGGTCGAGGGCGACAAGGCATTATTCAACCAGTATGGCATCACCGCCGTCAGCGCGAAAAAATGCCCAAGCGTCAAAACTAAACTGGCCGAAACATTCTCAGCTTGGCTACGCTCCAAGTCCGGTCAATCCGCCATCGCCGCCTACAAGCGCAACGGCCAACAACTCTTCTTTCCAAACGCTGTCACGAACTGATTGGGCTCGATGGGCCGCGCTTCGCTTCAATCAACCCATCACCGCCCCCCACCACTGTCGCGTCCCCGGAATCGCACTCTTTGTGCGATACCCGGGGGCCTTCACAGTCTCGGCTCCACATTGCCTCGCCCCACGCACCAGCCCTCACGGCCCATTAAAATGCACGCGTCCAAGCCCCTCGATATCATAGCCTTCCAGCTCCGACGCGCGCTCTTTAAATGCCTCACTGGCGCAAAAATTCATCAAAATCTGCATCGGCGGTTCAAACCATGATCGCCGGTCAACCAGCAAGTCATAGCGCTCTTCAATAATTGGTACGAAAGCCAGCTGGTACTGAACGGCCAGCGACTGCAGCCCGAAGCTGGCATCGGCTTTATCTTCCAGCACCGCTAGCGCCGCATCGGTTTCGCTGCGCAGCACCGCCGTCTCCTGAATATCGGCTTTGCACAGTCCGGCCTGATCTGCGAGTGCATCAAACAGCTGCTGCGCACCGGCCTCCGCCTGCCGTGCCGCAAAGCGCAAGCCTGGGAGGCCACGCTGGCCACGCAGATCAGCCAGTCCGCCAATTTCCCGATCAACCGAGCGCCCGATAATGAGGCCCCGTTGTCGCTTCGCCCATTCAACCAGCACTGCCGGGCTGGAGCCAAAGCGCTCTGTCGCCACATTCACATTCCAGCTCTGATCGGTTGGATCAAACAGATGCAGCCCCGCGGCCAAACCTTCGCCATCAGCGAACCGGCGCAGACCATCACCGCTGCCATCGAAATAAGCGGCTAATCCGGATCCAGATTCGCGCAATGCCCACTCAAGCAGTGGGTCATGACTGCCAAGCATAACATTTGGCAGTGCCGCCTGGGGTGGGTTCGAACGGCCATTCCGCTGCTGCTTGCGCAAGTCGGGTCGCGGTTGCCCGGCAGCAAGCCAAGCTTCGACCTCGGCTCTTGGAAACAGCAGCTTGCCCATCGCCTTTGAGCATGGCACTGCCCCTGAAGCCGCCAGATCGTAGACCTTGCGCTCTTTGATGCGCAGCAACGTCGCGAGCTCTCGTGTGGTCAGATACTCGGTTGTCATCACAAAAATCCGTGTCGCACCGGAACATGAAGCGAGCGTATTTGTGTGGGCATCTGATGTCATCCGGTATCAGCATTTACAGTGCAGCCATTGTCTGCAGGCGGAGCGCTAGACAAATATGACTTCGTGCGCCATCGTGGCTCATTAACCACGAGATTTGGTTAAACGTCACTGTGAACTGAGTTGTTAGTGGAAAACCATCGCGTTAGATCGAATTATAGATGCTGGATTAGGGTGGATAGATGGGGTTGTGGGTTAGATTTTAAGCAACGTATAATTGTGGTGATTCGATCGGTACAACAGGTGTAAGGCGGCGTCTGATTTTGGGATCTTAACAACGATCGCATCTCTGCAATTGGTTCTAACGATAAAGCTGACAATCTTCGCACATACCTATAATACTATGTTTATCAAAGTGCTTGCCGCAGGGGTTAAAAGTGAAAGTTAAGCATATTGAGGTGACGCCGCACTCCCGAAATCCAATCGGCAGCTTTGCGGTCATCAAATTATTTGGCATCAGCCGCTTAGAAGGTCCGGCGACGTTTCGGCTTGATCCTGTAACTGAGGCTGGCGAAGCACCGCCGATTGGTTGGCTCCATGGCGATCTGAAACCACTTGGCGTCCGCGCTGGCCCCGGCACCGTGGAATTGCTGATTGGGCCAGAAATCGTTAAGGCAGAATCGCTCAAACCGGGCACACATGTGCGTTTTCGTATGCCGTCCGTTGAGGCCGACGCAAGTGTCGAATGGCCCAATCTGACAGGCGCCCCTATTGTTGATTTCGCGAATAGTGGTGCTGCGCCATTCCAATCGCAAGCACCAGTCGCCGCTTTAGGCGCCGCGCCTGCCAATGCAACAGAGCAGGCACTTTCCCGCTTGCAACCGCACGCAGCGCTCGCCCACCGGCCCATGGCGCCAGATAGAGCAGTCCCTCTGAAGCCAGCACCCGGGATGGATCTATCCGTCAATCCGACAGCGCCTTCTGCCTATTCCGGTTTCCGTCAACGTGCCGAAGCACAGCAGCTCGCTGTGCCGCCCCAGCAGTCGCCACGCCAATCGTCGGTTCTACCGCTCGCGTTGGGGCTGGTTATCGTGGCCGCCATGCTGATCACGTTCCTGCGCACGACGACGGTCGAAGGCTCAGGTGTAACGCTATTCTCGGCGCTCCGTTCAACTGTGGCGGGATCGAAAGAAGCCGCGATCGTCTCCAGCAAGTCGAGCTTGGTTCTAGCAGGCTGTTGAAAATCGTCGCTGACAGCGTAGGGCAAATCAGATTCGGTGTCGTCATCAGCAATGGGGGCGGCGATGCGCGGATCGGATGCAGTGACGGGGGCTTTGTTTTCGTATGTGGACCTGGAGGATCGGGTGC
>CAJQQK010000028.1 GCA_905480435.1 uncultured Hyphomicrobiaceae bacterium
CTGGCTTCGAAGATCAACTCAGATTGAGAAATCCTCGAACTATTCGCCAGTGTCAGGCAAAACCTATCCACTGGTTCCAAAAGGACATACGGTCTTACTGATCCAAAGACGGAACGCCGGCAAAACATCGCCATCATCGAAAGCTGCGATGCTTGGCAACTCTTTGTCGACGGAGAACTCAAAACACGTGATCTGCCGTCCTTCAAGGCAGCCGTGGCAGCCGCCCAATCCAATCTGACCAATCACCGAGGGCCATCCATGGTCCGGGTCGCATGCGCACTGGTTCTGTTGAGTATCGCTGGTGCATCGACAATTGGCATGGCCAAAGTCATATCACCATTGCTTGGTACTGAAACAGCCGTTGCTGCGGTCGCTTCAGAAACGAATAGCCCGGAGGCTCCGCAACGGTTCACTCGAGTAAGGGGGCCATCCATGATAGAGAAGGTGAAGAAAGAAACGGTTGCACCCCAAACGACAGCGCTTGCTGAGAAGGTAATTGTCACTGTCGCTGCGGCGCCAAAACCTGTTGGCATGGTACTGGAGACGCCCCAACCGCAACAATCCGAAACCACGCAATCGGTCGTCGCGCCTCCCGTCGATACCGGTTCGTCATGGTCAGACGTTCAACCAATCGGGCTCCGGCCGATCACATCACCAACCGTCACAGCGGCAAAGCCACAAGCTCCGCCAAGTCAGAAGATCGCTAGGGCCTCTAAACCACTACCAATCGTGATTGAGCCAAATCCTGAAGCGGCTCCAGTTGATGCAACATCGCCAGACGGCACACCAGAAGCACTGCCGACCATCAACGCCGCCGTTGCGGTAACGCCGCCACTACCTGTCATTGCGCCTGTTTTGGCCGTGCCACTGATCCGAACCGCTCGTGCGCCGATTGAGGCGGAGCGACTGAATTCGATCCTTGCCAATATTGAGAAAGAGTCCAACGAAACGGAAACTGACGCCAGCTTCAGCCGCTCAACAGCTGCGCCACGGGCAATCAAGCGGCAGGCGCCAAAGCGCAATAAGGCTGCAAAACGGTCTCGCCGGGTGAAGCATTCGACTCCACGAACCCGCCGCACACGGCAGGCACGCCGTAGACCGATTCACACAGCCAGAGCACATCGCGCGACACAAGAACGCCGCATGGTTTGCTTCGCCCACACCTGCCGCTTCCGATAGGTCTCGGCATTCGAAAATAAAAAAGGCGGCGACCGATTCTTACGGTCACCGCCTTTTCTGTTCGCAGAACTTAGAGCACGTCGCGTTTAATAGAACCCTTAAATCGCCCGAAGGTTGGGCGTTTTAAGGCGCATTGTGAATCCGTTAAAGCGCGACATGCTGTAGGTCGTTAGCAGGTCGGATTAGCCAAGGTCTTTGTTGGCCGCTTTTGCGACCTTGTCGGCTTCGACATAGACCTTGCCGCCCATCTCGTTGAATTTTGCTGACATCTCATCCATGCCGGCCTGCTTCTCGTTGAGCGTCGCTGTGTAGTCGCGCACATCCTGCGTGATCTTCATTGAGCAGAATTTAGGGCCGCACATCGAGCAGAAGTGCGCCACCTTGTGGGCATCCTTTGGCAGCGTCTCATCGTGCATGGAGCGGGCCGTATCCGGATCAAGGCCGAGATTGAACTGGTCTTCCCAGCGGAACTCAAACCGTGCCCGGCTGAGTGCATCATCACGCAACTGCGCACCTGGGTGGCCCTTGGCCAAATCAGCTGCATGCGCTGCGATCTTGTAGGTAATCACGCCGTATTTGACGTCATCACGGTTCGGCAGGCCTAAGTGCTCTTTCGGGGTCACGTAGCAGAGCATGGCTGTGCCAAACCAACCGATCATCGCCGCGCCAATGCCACTGGTAATGTGATCGTAGCCCGGTGCGATGTCGGTCGTTAGAGGCCCAAGCGTATAGAACGGCGCCTCGCCGCATTCTTTGAGCTGCTTGTCCATATTGACTTTGATTTTGTGCATCGGCACGTGGCCAGGGCCTTCGATCATCACCTGGCAGCCTTTGTCCCAGGCGATCTGGGCCAATTCACCAAGCGTCTCAAGTTCAGCAAACTGAGCCCGATCATTGGCATCAGCGATGCACCCCGGGCGCAGACCATCACCGAGCGAGAAGGTGACATCGTAGCGGCGCATGATGTCGCAAATCTCGTCGAAGCGCTCGTAGAGGAAGCTTTCCTTGTGCCGGCTGAGACACCACTTCGCCATGATCGCACCGCCGCGCGAAACGATACCCGTGACGCGATGCGCCGTCAGCGGCACATAGGCGAGGCGGACACCGGCATGGATTGTGAAATAGTCAACGCCCTGCTCGCACTGTTCAATCAACGTGTCTTTGTAGACTTCCCAGTCGAGCTTGTCGGGATCGCCATCGACCTTTTCGAGCGCCTGGTAAATCGGCACGGTTCCAATTGGCACTGGTGAGTTTCGAAGTATCCATTCGCGGGTATTATGGATGTTGCGGCCCGTCGAAAGGTCCATGACATTGTCGGCGCCCCAGCGTGTCGCCCAGACCATTTTTTCAACTTCTTCCTCAACGGAAGACGTTACGGCTGAGTTGCCAATATTGGCGTTAATCTTCACGAGGAAGTTGCGGCCGATGATCTGTGGTTCAAGCTCAGCGTGGTTGATGTTGGCTGGGATAACCGCACGACCACGGGCGACCTCATCGCGGACGAACTCCGGCGTGACGTGCTCTGGCAATGCAGCGCCAAAACTTTCGCCATCCGCCAACGCTGCCCTGGCGCGTGCTAGCTTTTCTGCCCGACCGCTGTTTTCGCGGTGTGCAATGTAACGCATTTCCTTAGTGATGATGCCGGCGCGGGCAAACTCAAATTGTGTGACCATTTCGCCATCAAGACCACGCATCGGCTGCTGCTTGTTGGGAAAATCGCGCGCAAGGTATTGGCCGGTTGCGTTGCCGTTATCTTCCGGTTTGGTATCTCGGCCCTGGTAGGTCTCGATGCCGCCGCGTTCCTTGACCCAGGCTTCGCGGTGCCGTGGCAAACCTTTTTCAACGTCAACCTTGAAATCGGTTTCTGTATAGGGGCCCGATGTATCGTAGAGGCGGAATGGCGGCTCACCGCTCGACTCGTGCAGTTCGATCTCGCGTAATGGCACGCGAATATCCGGATAGCCTTCAGGCGAATCGTAAATCTTTTTCGAGCCGATAATTGGCCCGGTTGTCACTTCCGGTGTCTGCATCTCCGATGGACGCGTAATCTTGTTCATTTGTCTTCTCCCTTATTCGGTCAAACTCAAAATCTGTCACTTCCAAAAGGCGCAATCTTTAATCCTGATTGAGCCCTAATTCCCTTTGTTTCTTCTTGGTCAATCCCAGCGATACGAGGCGATAGCTCTCTCGCAGATAATCTTTCAGCCCCTCGTCGTCCATGCTTTCCACACTCGTCCGTTGTATCCATTTCAGAACGCGCGAGGCGAGGTATGGCGCCAGCCGGCAACCAGGTGTCTCTTTCAGCAGATCGAAGCTCATCTCGGAGACCTTAAATGTAACGTACAGCTGCTCGCCTTCGTCCTGCCAACCACCAATCGCAAACACCTTGCTAGCCACCTTCCAGACGTTCGCGTTGCCCCATTGTACGACATGGCTCGTGTGTGCGAGCGCGCCGCAAAAGGCGTTGTAGTCATCCAGCTTCAAGTCCGCCTCCGAACGCAGATGCGCCGCGCCAACGAGTCGGAATCATGAAAACAAAGGGTGTCGGGGAGCTCTCGCTTAATCTCCGTCCCTTCGCCGGCATGACCCGGATCAGGTTCTAAGGGTGCTCGCAGATGCCACTCAATGGCGCGATCTCAGCCGGTTGTCCGGCGCCCCTCGGAATTCTGGGGCGAATGTGCGGCAAAATAGGGGGATTTGCAAGAGGAACTGTCAGCCTACCAACACCGCCTGGAACCTCGCAATCAGCCCCCACTCGGTGCTTTGCTTTCGACGGCAGCAGCTTCCTTGGTAACTGCTGCCTCTTTGGCGCCAGCAGTTACCGCGACCGGCTTCGGTGGTGATATTTTCTTGATTGCCTCCTCTTCGGCCTGCTCCAGATCACAAACGCGGCGGGCGAGTCGACTGAGGCGAACGCCTTCGAAACTCTGACGGTCATACTGTAGATCGCCATGACCAAACACCTGACCGCACTTCATGGCAAACTTTTGCTGCAGCGCCCGGACCACAGCGAGGCCTGCCCGTAGCTGCGCCTTCGTCACGTATTCCTCAGTGCAGCGTCGCCAGGCATTCCAGTTGGGACGCATCAGCGGATCGCAGCCGCCGACCAGCGACACACCGATGGTGTTGCCTGACCACAGATGCTTGGCCGTGCCTCGGCGCTGCTTGTTGGTTCTGAATTTGATGTGATTTGTGCGCCGGGAGAGAGGCGCGCCCTGGACGATATGACCGTCGCGACCGACGTAGAAATGGTAGCCGAATGACGCGCCGCCCCGATTGGGGTCGCTGACGTGGCCGTAGGTGACGAGGTTTTTTACGGGTTTGACGCTGGTGTGGTGCACGACAACACCAACTGGTTTGCGTCGCTTTTTCGTGGCGTATTTTGAATATTTTGCTTTTGGGTCACCCCAGTAGGAGACTTGGCGGCCAGCAATCGCAAACACATCGTCAGGTTTGGCGGCCTCAGCCCAAGCCACGGGGGCTGCCTCTCCAGACCAGATCGCCCGCCCTTCGAGAAAATCCAGAACGACCACAGAGATTACGAAAATCACGACCGTCAGGAAGGACAAAGCCGCACTATAGTTTTCCAAGAAGCGCTTCATGAAATTGGATAACCCGCCCACTGAGAAAACCAAAACGTCAGCGTTGGCCGAACAATCCGCCCTAACGATGGCAAACGGAAACTTGTCACAAGAATGCGGGTCTTTTACGCAAAGACCCGCACCAAATGTTTCTGTGTCACATCCCGGAAGGTAGTTTGGCTGTTTCCAGAACAGCTCTGGTTTGATTTTGTGCCATTCTTTCATCGTCTGCAAGGGCGTCTTACTGCCCAAGGCTGATTGAGGAAGCTGCTGATTGTAGAGCCACACGTAGCGG
>CAJQQK010000029.1 GCA_905480435.1 uncultured Hyphomicrobiaceae bacterium
CAGACGTGGCGCCGATTGAAAGGAAGAAACCACTTGCCCAAAATCATCGAGGGCGTCAAATTCTCTGACGGCATCGAAGTGACTGAGCCGACACGAAACGCCGCCTGATCAGCCCGTCACCCAAATTGCGGCATAGCTCCCTGTTACGTGGGAAACGAGCAGGTCAAACCACAGCCGGGCAAATTTTATGGCGGCTGGGTGACATCCAACTTGGTCGGCCCCATCAAGGGTGCAGAGGGAACGATGAGTTGACAGCGTGGACTAGCTCGCTGACGCCATGGTCGATGGTCGCATCTGGCAGCTAGGATGCGTTCACTAAAACTCTTCACGGCCGCAACCATAACCGCGTTGTTCATGCTTCTTGGCAAGACAGGCTCGTTTGCAGCAGCAACCGTTAGTCATCCAGCCCCGATGACAGCCAGCAACGCCGAGGTCGTTGGCACAATTTTTGTTGCCCAACGCCGACGCGGGGGGCGCCGTCGTGGTAGAAGTGTAGCAATCATCGCCGACCCGGCACGCGCAAACGAGCGCCGCTACGATGACTATAATGATCGCCCTCGCCGCGCGCACCGCCGCCGGGGCCGCTCAGGAGAGAACCGCTGCGCCGACCAGTTCTGGTAATTCCGCTACTCAGACGGCACCTATCAGCCCTACGATAGTGACCGGCACCGTCTCTGCCCGTACCTGTAAGTAACGGGGCATAGCCACTTATAAGTCATGCCGCCTCGGCACAGCCGGAGTGGCATTTTTTGCTAAGCCGCCTACCGCACTTCCAGTCCGACAATCGCAAACAGATCCTTCTCATCCGTCCACACATTCGCGACAGACCAGCCCGCCTCGCCGGCAATCTTAGCAAATCCATCAAGCGAATATTTGCGCGAGCTTTCCGTATGAATCGTCTCGCCTTCTGCGAAACCGAAAGCTTTCCCCGCCGCGATCACCATTTGGTCTGCCAGCGATACGATGTGCATTTCAATCGCTGATTCCTGTTCGTTCCAGCGCGCTTCATGACGGAACCGGTTCACAGCCAGCGTCCCCCCAAGCTCCCGGTTAATTCGCGTCAAAAGATTGAGGTTGAACTCAGCCGTAACCCCCGCCGCATCGTCATAGGCCGGAATCAGTACATCGGTTGATTTCTTGAGATCAATACCAATCAGCGCCCGCCCCCCATGCGGCTTACTGGTACCCGCCTCAAGCACGTGCGATCTGACACGGCCAAGAAAACTCACCGCCTCCGCAACAGTCAGATT
This sequence comes from uncultured Hyphomicrobiaceae bacterium, assembly GCA_905480435.1. Classification (GTDB taxonomy): domain Bacteria; phylum Pseudomonadota; class Alphaproteobacteria; order Rhizobiales; family Hyphomicrobiaceae; genus CAJQQK01. The sequence goes on from CAJQQK010000029.1 coordinate 1,251, forward strand.
ACCAATCGTCGACCCGAGAAACACTCCAGTGCGGGCAAACCCGACTGGTACATCGCCTGGCAACGCAAAGTCATGGCTGAAATCTGCCGCCACCGGCAACACCTCAATGCTCGAAAACCTAGCGCGCAGGCGTGCCGCCGACACCGCAAGAAAGTCACCCGCAATATCAATCGGCAGATACATGCGCGCCTGCTGCAATGCCTGCAACAGAATCTGTGATTTGACGCCCGCGCCGGCGCCATACTCCAGCACCACGGCCCCAACTCCACAAAAGGACGCAAGCTCCTGAGCATTATCGGTGAGGATCGCGGTCTCGGTCCGCGTCGGATAATACTCCGGCAACTTTGTTATCTGCTCAAAAACTTCCGAACCGTGGTCGTCGTAAAGCCAGCGGCTTGGTAGTGTCTTCTGCGTCTTCGAAAGACCCGCCAGAACATCGGCCTCAAAGGCCGCAGTCTGGGCGTCCAACGCCTCGATAATCTGGGTGGAAACTGAACTGGTCATACTAGAAATCCTTGTTTCAAATGTCCTTCGCGAGGCGCAGGCCAGAGAACTTCCAGCGTGCATCAGGCGGGAAGAAATCGCGATACGTCGCTCGAACGTGTCAAGCGCGCGTCACGCTTGAGTTCCCTCTCAGGATGCATTGCCCCCGCTCATGAACTTGCAGTTGTGTTAACCCACCGCGCTCTCGCTTGCCTTGAAGCCCGGGTAAGGCGTGTAGGGGCTGCGGGTCCATTTCCACGTATCGCCAAACATCTGAGTTAAACCGGGTGCGGCCTTGCCAGCAGGCCTCGGGCGCAGGCGGCCGCGATCAGCAAAGTTGCCTTCAATCTCTAAAACCGCCGTCGCATTCTCCCACTCGGCTTTCGATGCCAGTCGATGCCCGGGCCACGGCGCAAATGCATCGGCCTCGAAATAGTTGCCATGCGCAACAGGCGCCGCCCGATCAACCGACTGCGCGCCACGCAGTGTCATCGTCCAGTATTCGCCGTCATGCTTGTCCCAATCGAACGGCATCTGCCAGTCGTTGGAACGCACCGTGACCCAACCAGCAGACAGACACAGCAGGCTTGAACGATAAGCCGCCGTCCTCGATGAACTTGATCCAGTCGCCGTTGGTGACCTGACGGAGTTGCAGTGCGTAAGGCTCGATCAGCGCGTGGTTTCGCGGCCCTGCACAATCAAAATGAAAACCGCTGCCCTCATGGCCTATCTCAACAATACCACCTCCAAACTCACACCACGTAAGCGCGTTCTCGGCGCCCGGATCAATCGCCAGCGGCTCTAGATCCTTATAAGCCGGCTGCAATGGATTTTGAGCAAACAGATGCCGAATGTTTGTCAGCAACAGTTCCTGGTGCTGCTGCTCGTGGTGACACCCAAGTTCCACAAGCCCTATCAGAGCCGGGTCATCACTCCGCTGCAAAAGACGGGCTATAGCCTCGTTCACACGCTCACGATAGGCAAGCGCAACATCAAGCATCGGTTGCGTAATCATGCCTCGACGCGGGCGCGGCTGACGCGCACCGATCGTCTCGTAGTACGAATTGAACAAGAAGTTGAACTTATGATCATCCTCCCGATAGCCAGCGAGATTGGGCGCAAGCACCATCCGCTCAAAGAACCAGGCTGTATGGGCCAGATGCCACTTCGTAGGGCTAGCATCAGGCATTGACTGCACTTCCGCATCCGCGTCGGATAAAGGTGCAGTAAGCTTCGCGGACGCTCTCTCTCCTTTGACACAATACTCACCTAAACCGGCTTTCATGAATTAATACGTCATTCATATTATGCGCCGCACTCTTAGCAGGCTGTTGAAAATCGTCGCTGACAGCGTAGGGCAAATCAGATTCGGTGTCGTCATCAGCAATGGGGGCGGCGATGCGCGGATCGGATGCAGTGACGGGGGCTTTGTTTTCGTATGTGGACCTGGAGGATCG
>CAJQQK010000030.1 GCA_905480435.1 uncultured Hyphomicrobiaceae bacterium
CGATCCTCCAGGTCCACATACGAAAACAAAGCCCCCGTCACTGCATCCGATCCGCGCATCGCCGCCCCCATTGCTGATGACGACACCGAATCTGATTTGCCCTACGCTGTCAGCGACGATTTTCAACAGCCTGCTAAGAGTCCACAGCTCCTAGAGGTCGGCACCTAGCCCACCCGAGCAAACCTCAACTTGAGCACCCTTGGTCCGCAGCGGGTTTAACTCCCCCGTCCAGCTAGTCCTTGTTGCCCTTGCCGCGTGCGCGCCGTTGCGCCCGCTTGCCGCCTTTGTCGATAAGCTCTGGCGCATTTTCCGGACTGATCGCAGCAGTCGCACGCGACGCGGCTTCAATCTCTTCGGCCGTCGCAGCGAGTGGCCGCGATGGATCATCGCGCGCTTCTTTGATGATCGAACTGACCAGTTTTTCAACCGTCATACCTTGCACGATGATCGAGAACACGACCACGAAATACGTCATGGTCAGAATGGCTGGCTTGAACTCGTTGTTGGGCAGCGACAGGGCGAGTGCCACCGAGATGCCACCGCGCAGGCCGGCCCAGGTCAGGATGCGTATCGCGCCTGTTTCAAATGATTCAAACTGGCGCAGGAAATTAATCGGCACCGATACGGCGATCAAGCGCGCAACCAGCACCACCGGGATCGCCATCGCGGCAAGCCCCATGTGCTCCGGACTGAACGTGACAACGAGCACCTCAAGGCCGATCAGCAGAAATAGTACGGAGTTCAGAATTTCGTCGGTCAGCTCCCAGAATTGGAAGACGTGCTGGCGTGTCTTGGCGCTCATTGCAAAGCGCGCGCCGTGGTTGCCAATGAACAGCCCGGCGACGACGACGGCGATCGGCCCGGATGCATGCAGCCGAAGCGCGATCGCATAGACGCCGGTTACGAGTGCGATTGTGATCATCACTTCAATGTTGTGCTCGTCGATCGCACGCATCATCCAATAAGCAATCAAGCCGGCAACGAACCCGAGGGCCGCGCCACCAAGCGCTTCCTGGGCAAACAGTGCCGCGATTTGCGCAGCTCCGATTGTCTCGCTGCCACCCACGCCATGATGGCCGGCACCGCCTGTTGCGATAACCACCAGGATCGAGAAGACGACAACGCCGACGCCATCGTTGAGCAGCGATTCACCGGCGATCTTGGCTTGCAACAAGCGCGGTACGCGCACGGTCTTGAGGATACTGAGCACGGCGACTGGATCGGTTGGCGATATCAATGCCCCGAACACCAGTGCCCAGATGAACGGCAGATTGAAACCAAGCCCTTTGGCAAGCGCCCAGATTGCGCCACCGACAATGAATGTCGAGAGCGTCACGCCAACCGTCGCCATTAGGCCGATCGACCATTTGCGTTCGGCCAGTTCTGTCAGGTCGACGTGGGCAGCGCCTGCAAACAGCAGTGCGCAAAGCATGCCTTCAAGCACAGCCTTCTGAAAATCGATCTCACCAAGCGCGCCGGCAATCGTCTTCTGGATGCCAAGGCCTGGATTGACATGCTCGATGGCGAGCACCACGCCGGATGCAGCCAGCGCGAACACAACCAGGCCAATCGTGTGCGGCAGTTTTAGAATTCTGTGGTTGAAAAGGCCACCGATGGCTGAAAAGCCGATCAGTAAGGCAATAATTTCAAGAAGTGTCATGATTTGCTGCCGTCGGTTGAGATGCGGGCGAAAAACTTGGATAGGAAGAGAGTCTGATCTTAGGTTGCAACGAGCATTTCGCTATGCCCATTCCGTTATGCCGTGCCACAGATCGGGCGCACAAGGCAACTTTGCAGGGATAGTTTCGCCCACAGCTGCTGTACCGCTTGGTCTTGACGTCCGCAGCTCACCTTGCGATGGCGGGGCAGTCCTCAAGGCGCTGGGCGCTGAAATTGGAGAAATCGAGAGATGGGCAAAGAGCTGAATGCGGCGCATCGGGCGCGGCTGATCGAGATCGTCAAGGCGCGCTCGTTCACCACCGGATCGGAAACGAAACTCGCCTCCGGGCGCACTTCATCGTTTTACTTCAATATGAAGCCGACGATGCTGCACCCGGAAGGGGCGAACCTAATTGGCCAACTGGTCTGCGAACGCCTCGCTGGCGAAGCCGTGGACATGGTGGGCGGCCTCGAAATGGGCGCTGTGCCATTGGCGAGCGCCGTCGCAGCTGTATCAGGCGGTGCCGGGCAACAACCGCTGCCGGCGTTTTTCGTGCGCAAACAGACCAAGGAGCACGGCACACAGGCGCTGATTGAGGGCTTGGCCGCGGGCGAAACGATGGCCGGCAAACGCCTCGTTGTGGTCGAAGATGTTACCACGACCGGCGGATCTGCCTTGAAGGCTGTTGATAGCCTTAAACAAGCCGGCGCCGAGATCGTCCTTGTTTTGACCATTGTTGACCGACAGGAAGGCGCCCGAGATGCATTCGCAGCCGCTGGCGTCGCATTTGACGCCTTGCTGACTGTGGATGATTTTCGCTCCTGATTGGCTCTTCAGTCGACAGCCCACGTGCTTTAGGCGGCCCTCGGGACGATCTCAACTGTCGTATGCTTTGGGGCACGATTGATGAGCCGGATCGAAAAATCACTGAGTGTCGCGAAGCTTGATGTTGTGCTGTTGCGCGCGCCAATCGCAACGCCAAGACGCAACGCGTTCGGCGTGCAGACCAGTCGGCCGGCCTTGCTGGTGCGGCTTGAGGATATAGACGGCGCACACGGCTGGGGCGAAGTTTTTGCAAACTGGCCCCCGGGCGGCGCCGAGCATCGGGCTAACCTGTTGTCGGCTGTTTTCTCGATGCTGACCACAGCAAAAAAATTCACGTCACCAATGCAACTCTTTGAAAAGCTGACGGAGGCCACTCATCTGCTTGCCCTGCAGTGTGGTGAGCCGGGGCCATTCGCTCAGTGCATCTCAGGCCTCGACGCAGCCGCATGGGACCTCGTCGCGCGCCGCGCCGGCGTGCCGCTATGGCAGGCGCTGAGTAATCAGGACACACCTCATCCGTTGCCAGCTTACGCGAGCGGGCTGGTCGCGGACCGGATCAACGATCTGGCGCTCGAAGCCAAAGCCGCCGGCTATCGCGCCTACAAGCTCAAGATTGGCTTCGATCGAGAAGCTGACATTGCAGCCTTCACGAAACTGCGCAGCGCTGTTGGATCGGATGCCAATTTGATGGCTGATGCCAACCAGGTCTGGTCGTTTTCTGAAGCACGCGAAATGGCAACCGCACTGGCGCCTTTCGACTTGGCATGGCTTGAAGAACCACTTGCGAGCGATGCACCGATGGCTTATTGGCGCAGCCTCTCAGGTGAGGCGCCAATGCCGCTGGCGGCTGGCGAAAACATGCGCGGCGAGGCGATGTTTGTTGCTGCTGACTATCTCAAATTCGTCCAGCCGGATGTTGCCAAATGGGGCGGCATATCATTGGTTTACAAGGTCGCGAGCGCAGCTGTCGCGCGTGGCCAGGTCTTCTGTCCACACTTCCTTGGCGGCGCGCTTGGACTGTATGCATCGGCACACGTTCTGGCAGCCGTCGGTGGCGGCGGTTATCTTGAAATTGATGTCAATCCGAACCCGTTGCGCACAGAGCTACTTAATATGCCGCCGCGCATCGTCGAAGGTCAGTTTGTGCTGCCCGATGGGCCGGGTCTCGGTGTCGAGCCTGATCTCACCCGCGCCCAGCAGTGGGGCGTCGCCATCTAGAGCATGTCGTATCCAATAGGATTCAGCATGCAGGGAGCGCATGCGACCCGGCGCGAGCGCCGCCCCGGCGGAGGCCCCCAGCAACTATCATGGGCGTAGCAAGGGAATAGACGTGAGCCCACAGGGACTAAAGCGGGGAGCATTTTATGCGACACGCTTTAGAGTTCGATGCTCTACTGTATGTCGCGTTTTAACGGATTCACAATGTGCCTTAAAACGCCCAATATTCGGGCGATTTAAGGACCCTATTAAATGCGACGTGCTTCAGCCGAGCAGGCGTTTCAACGCATCAACCGCTGTGTCGGGGCTGGTCAGGACAGGCTTGCCGGTCGCAGCCGCAACAGCTGCCTTGGCGCGCGCGGTTGAGAACTGCCCAAGCATGATCGCGCCGCAATCAACCAGACCTTTGGCAGCATCGGCCAGCAACGCGTCGTGACGCTGACCATCACCGCCGCGTAACGCGTCCATCGCTTCGGGCACGCAAATCACGTCAAGCGTCGCTGAAGCCTCACGGGCTGTCAGCAGTTCGTCGAACTCTTGTCGCATCGAGGCAACCGACGGCTCAAACGACACCAGCATGCCGATCTGCCCGCCTCGGTTGAGGCAGGCATCAAACATCGCTTCGTTGGGTTTCAGAACCGGCACATCAAGCGTGCTGCCGGCGGCTTCGATTGCAGGGCCGAACGCCGAGCATGTAAACAGCACTGCGTCTGCACCACTATCAACTGCGTATTCCGCCAGATCGCCGATGCGGTCATAGATGTCTTCAGTGAGGTCAGCCGACTTCGCACGATCAACCGACAGTCGGTCATCAAGCACGTTCATGCACTCGGCTTCAGGCCATTGCCGGGCAAACGCCCGATTGATTGGATCAATCGCGACCTGGACCGCATGAATGAGACCAATGCGCATCGGAAAACGCCCCGTAAACAGAGTTCTATGCCCAATGCTCAATACTTAAAGTCGTATCGGTCGGCTACTCAGTGGATTCTTGCAGCGACGGGGCGGCCTGTAGGACATCGGCGTCAACGTGGGCCGAGAACTTTTTGAAATTCTCGGTGAACATGCCGACCAGGGCCTTTGCCTGCTCGTCATAGGCGGCGGTATCAGCCCAGGTATCGCGCGGGGTCAAGATTGCAGGATCAACGCCTTGAAGCGAGATCGGCACTTCGAAGCCAAACAATGGATCAACGCGCATCTTGTGGTTCTGCAGGTCGCCTGAGAGGGCTGCGTCCAAAAGCGCTCGTGTTGCCTGGATTGGCATCCGGCTACCGGTGCCGAATTTGCCACCCGTCCAGCCGGTGTTGACGAGCCAGCAGGAAACTTCGTGTTTGGCGATCAGGTCGCGCAGCATGTTGCCGTAGGCGCTCGGATGGCGCGGCATGAAGGGCGCACCGAAGCAGGTCGAGAAGGTTGCTTCGGGTTCGTTGCCCATGCCTTTTTCAGTACCAGCGACCTTAGCCGTGTAGCCGGACAGGAAGTGATACATCGCTTGTGACGGCGTCAGTTTCGCAATCGGCGGCAGCACGCCAAAGGCGTCGGCGCACAACATGACGATGTTTTTCGGGTGTCCGGCCTGGCTCGATGGCTTGGCGTTCGGAATAAAGTAGAGCGGATAGGCTGCACGAGTATTTTCAGTCAGGCGACCATCATCAAAATCCGGCTCGCGGCTGTCGGCGTCTAGAATGACGTTCTCAAGCACGGCGCCAAACCGGTTCGAAGCAGCATAAATTTCAGGCTCGGCCTCTTCCGACAGGCGGATCGTCTTCGCATAGCAGCCGCCTTCGAAATTATAGATGCCATTCGGAGACCAGCCGTGCTCGTCGTCGCCAAGCAAGGCGCGGTTGGGGTCAGCAGACAGTGTCGTCTTGCCGGTGCCTGATAGGCCGAAGAAAACCGCTGAATCGTATTTGTCGCCAACGTTGGCCGAGCAGTGCATCGGCATCACGCCAGCTTCCGGCATAGTGAAGTTAAGGTATGAGAAGACTGATTTTTTCGTTTCGCCGGCATAAAGCGAGCCGCCGATCAAAACGAGTTTCTTTGTGAAATTACACGCAATGACCGTTTCCGTGCGGCAACCGTGTCGGGCCGGGTCGGCGCGAAAGCTCGGCAGGTTGACGACGGTGAATTCCGGATCGAAGCCGGCAAGTTCGGCTTTTTCCGGTCGGCGCAACATGTGCCGGATGAACAGCGCGTGCCACGCCTTCTCAACAAAGATGCGGGCATTCAGGCGGTATTCCTCATCGGCACCGGCATAAAGTTCCTGGACGAAAAGCTCCCGGCCTTTGGCGTGCTCAACAAAGTCCGCATAAAGCACGTCGAAATGCTCGGGCGACATGGGCTTGTTGTTGTCCCACCAGAGCGTGTCCTCGGTCACCGCATCGCGCACCGTAAACTTGTCTTGCGCAGAACGGCCCGTGTGCTCGCCGGTTTCAACTGCCAGGGCGCCATAGCGTGTGAGCTGACCTTCGCCTTGGCGGATCGAGATTTCTACGAGATCGGCCAACACGTTATTGCGGTTGGTTTCAGGAGCATACGACAGGGGGAAAGCTTCGGATGTCATGGCGGTCGGTTAGCATTTCTGTTCGGCACAATGCTCTTCGTCCGAGTTTTCGGACCGGTGAGTCTGTGCCTGTTAGACGATGTGCCGACGAAAGCCTGTCGCATAGCGGGACTTTGTCGACTGCTCCTAGTCGATCCTGCCGCAACGGCAAGCGGCAGACGCACCAGAATAACTGCGTACCTGCAAACATCAAGTCTACTGGGCGGCAGACCTGCCGTTAATACGGAACCGGATCGATGAGCTGCAATTGATAACCATCCGCCGTGTGATTGTGCGGCAAAAAGCACCTGTAAACAGGGGGCGTTGACTGAATTGTCGGGGCAACTTTACAGCAGGCATTGCAGGCTGGATGCGACATCGTGCCATTGCCGGCGTTACGATCATCACGCTGTTGAAGTGCCGTCGCCGCAGCCGCCATCCACATTGGGCCATCGGGGGACAACTCAGGCCACGATGCTGTTGGGATAGCGACGTCGTTCAGATTAGGTTAAAGAAGGTTCATGAAAAATGGCTGACGGCGGATGAAGGCTCCGGTTCACGACCATTTGCCATCAGTGCCAGAACGTTGGCACACACAGCATGACCAGCGCAGGGATCCAACGCAGGGACCCAATTATAAGGGACCCAACTCAGGGACAATGTATCAATGAAAGAAAAGAGCACCATTGCGCTTGTCGATGATGAGCGGAACATCCTGCAATCGCTGAGCTTGGCGCTTGAAGCCGAGGGCTACAAGGTGCGCACTTATAGCGACGGCGCGGATGCGCTGGAAGGATTGACGCAAAATCCGGCTGATCTCGGTATCTTTGATATCAAGATGCCACGCATGGATGGCATGGAACTGTTGCGCAGAATGCGCCAGATGTCGGATATGCCGGTCATTTTCCTCACATCGAAAGACGAGGAAATCGATGAACTCTTCGGCCTCAAGATGGGGGCGGATGACTACATTGCGAAACCATTCTCACAACGCCTTGTTATTGAGCGTGTAAAAGCCGTTCTGCGCCGGGGAGCTGCGCGCGAAACGCAGATGAGCCCGGAAGAGGCAACACGCGTCATTGAACGTGGCCAGTTGAAGCTCGATCCAGAGCGGCATACCTGCTACTGGGACGAAAAGGGCGTCACGCTCACGGTTACGGAATTTCTCATTCTGCAAGCGCTGGCGGCACGGCCTGGCGTCGTGAAGACCCGTGATTCCTTGATGGATGCGGCTTATGACGACCAAGTCTATGTCGATGACCGTACAATCGACAGCCACATCAAACGCCTGCGCAAGAAGTTCAAGCAGGTCGATGACGATTTCGATGTGATCGAAACATTATATGGCGTTGGTTATCGCTTCAAAGAGATTTAGCGAGCACCGCGATTGAAGCTGCTGGGCGCCGTCATGCGGCCAGTAGCTCCTCGCAAATGTAACGTTTGGCTTAAGTATGTTTGATTTGTACTGAAGCATAGCAAGGGAGCGCATGCGACCCGGCGTGTTGCGCCGCGCCCTCGCAGGCCCTCTTACTAGGCATGAGCCTTCGTGAGGAATAGCCCCGTGAGAGAAAAATCTAGAGCGGCCAATAAGGCTCAATTGCGATTTCACCTGACTTGACCTGCTCCAGTGACACGATTTCGTCGAAAAGAAGTCGGCAGATGGTGTGTTGAACGGTCGGCTGTCTAGAGGCGGTCGATCCAATGATCACGGTGTAGACCGGACGGCGTAAACTGGCATGGCGATCGAAACCGACGGCAAGGCAATAGCTCGGCAGTATTGGGCGACGACGGTGTCGCGTGTGCGAGCCGTGTGGGCGGTTGTGTGTCAGTACGCCGGCCGATCAGCTGAGTTCTACAGTCAGTGGCATGATCGGATCGGAGCTGTTTTAGATCCGTATCTGCAACCTGTCGGCCGTTTTGTGCGCAAGACCTGGCTCATGCGCTTTATTAGCAGGACGCTGCTTCGGCGGATTGTTGCATCAAACCTTTTGGGTCTCGTGATCCTGTTGATGGGTTTGACGTATCTCATCCAGTTCAATTCGTGGCTGATCGATGCGAAAATCGATCACCTCCGGGCGCAGAGCCACATTCTGGCAGCTGCAATCGCCTCGAAGGCTGATGTGAGCAATGGTCGGGGCGGTGATCCTCTGCAAGACGACCCGTTCGCCGCGCTGGAATTCTCGATACAACCTGACATCATCGTACCACTCCTGCCGAAGCTCCTGAAGCAGACGACCAACCGCGGCCGGGTTTACGACGTCAGTGGGGTCCTCGTTGCGGACTCAGAGCGGATCATGAGGCCCGGCAGCATCATCCCAATCCAGCCTGGCGGCAAATTGCTTGGGCGAAAACCGAAGACCGAGAACAACTGGACGCGGCTGGTTGAGTGGCTGATGATCAGCTCCGATCTGCGCGTCTATAAGGAAATTGGACTTGCAAACGGCCGCTTTTATCCGGAAGTCAAAGAGGCGCTCGAAGGCAAGACGACGGCCCTGATGATGCTGGCGCGAAAACGACAGCGGATCGTGTCGGTTGCAACGCCGATTGTCCGAGGCGGCAAGGTGAGTGGCGCGCTGCTGCTGTCAACAGCCCCCGGCGCCGTTGATGATGTCCAGGCAGCCGAGCTCTTTGCTGTATTGGTGTTGGTGTTTGGTGCCGCCGCCGCGGCACTGCTCGCCTCATATTTGTTGGCCCGCACGGTCGCCGAGCCCGTCCGCCAACTCTCCCAATATGCAAATGAAGTGACGCACGACATTCAGGCGGCCAAAGATCTGCCCCGCTTTGACGAGCGTGCCGATGAGGTCGGTCAACTTGCGCGTTCATTCTCCTTGATGACGCGCGCGCTTTACCGCCGCATTGAGGCCAGCGAGAAATTCGCAGCCGACGTCGCACATGAGCTCAAGAACCCATTGACGGCCGCACGATCGACGGCGGAGTCTCTGATTTACGTCAAGACAGACCAGCAGCGTGACGAATTCATTGAGCAGATCCAGCTGGAACTGAAACGCCTGAACATGTTGATTTCGGACGTGGCGGACGCATCGCGGCTTGATGCCGATCTGGCTCTGCAACGATTTGAGACGATTTCTCTTGAGGCGGTTGCCGATGAACTTGTCACGATGTTCCGGGATCTGGCATCGGGCGACAACAAGCGCGTTAAGCTCAGTATCGAACCGGCCTCGCGGCAAGCGGCCTATCAGATTTCCGGCCAGAATGGACGCATAGAGCAGGTGCTGACCAATCTGCTCTCGAATGCGCTGTCGTTTACACCGGAAGGCGGCACAGTAACCGTGTTGCTGCGTCGTCTGCCAAGCCATGTCGATTTGATCGTTGAAGACCAAGGGCCCGGGATCGATCCAGAAAACATCGAGAAAATATTCACGCGCTTCTACACCTATCGGCCAACGGCCAATTCCAGCCGAGGCGGCAACTCTGGCCTCGGCCTTGCGATATCGCGCGAGATTGTCGAAGCGCATGAAGGGCGGGTCTGGGCCGAGAATATCTGGCCATCTGGTACTCGGGAGGTCTCAGGCCACGCCAATGGGCAATCGAGCGAGCAGGCCAGCGGACAGGCCAGCCCTGAATCGTCGGAAGAAAAACCCCTCGGCGCCCGCTTTGTTGTGCGATTGCCGGCTGAGCAAGCCACGTCTTCGACACTACGCGGCAGGTTGAGTGGTGGCCGTTAAGTCAGGAAACATTTCTGGTACGACGATTGCCCGGCAAGGCTGGGCGGTGCTCATTCGAGGCAAATCGGGGCTGGGCAAGTCTGATTTGGCACTGCGCGCTATCTGTCAGCCGATCCAGTTGCCGGGCGAAGCTTGCAGTCAGCCTTTTCAACTCGTCAGCGACGATCAGACAGTGCTGACGGTGCGTGACGGGCTCTTGCTCACGTCATCACCGGGGGCATTGCGCGACCTGATCGAAGTTCGCGGCATTGGGATTGTGTCGGCGCCAACAGTCGCGGGATCGCCACTCGCTTTGATCGTCGACCTAGTCGAGGCTGAAATTGAGCGGATGCCTGACTATCCGGGAGCAACTGATTTACTGCTTGGTTATCCGATCGATGTTGTTCGTGTCGCACCGTTCGAGGTGTCAGCTCCCCTCAAGATCGCGTTGGCGCTGGCCCGGTCCATTCAGCATCGCACTAAGGCCACATGAGATCATTGTTCGAACTACCGCTTGGCGTGCGTATTGCAGTGCGGTACGTGGTTGTGTAGCGTTACAGCCTTGAGACCTGATGGCGAACTTGCACCTATGACGAATAGGAAATGTAGGGGGAGCCATTTGAGCTAGCGACAATGCGTATGTTCGAAACAATCCAGGCGTGAACTTGCCATGATCGGAATTGTCATTGTTACGCATGGTGGGCTCGCTGATGAGTTCCGGGCGGCGCTTGAGCACGTGGTGGGTCCGCAGGAGCAGTTGGCTACGGTGTCGATCGGGCCAGAAGATCCAGGCGAAGAATGTCGACGACATATTCTCGATAAAATACAAAGTGTTGAAGCCGGGCGGGGTGTCGTTGTGTTGACCGACATGTTCGGTGGTACGCCGTCAAATCTTGCGATTTCAGTGATGAATGACAGCCATATTGAGGTCATTGCCGGTGTCAATTTGCCGATGCTCATCAAGTTGGCCAGTGTCCGGGATGAGTGTGTCCGGGCCGACTGTGCCGGGACAAAATGCAGTCTCAGCGATGCGGTCAACGCCGCCAAAGAGGCTGGCCGCAAATACATCAGTGTCGCCAGCCAGGTGCTCGCCGGCAAATAGATGAATGCTCCGTACGCGCGACGTGAACGCGCATCTGCACGCAAAGGTCGCATGCTGCTGCCGAATTTGATTAACTGCACTGGTTCTTCAATTGCGCAGTGGGTTTCAATGACTGATCACGCGACCGCCGACGTCCTAATCCGCAATGAGAAAGGCCTGCATGCGCGTGCTTCTGCGAAGTTCGTAAAATGTGCCGAAACTTTCCAATCCGAGATCGTAGTGACGAAGGACGGCCAGGATGTCGGCGGAACGTCGATTATGGCGCTTCTGATGCTGGCCGCCAGTTGCGGCACAACCATCAAGCTGACAGCCAACGGACCGGACGCTGAACAGGCAATCGCAGCGCTTGTGGAGCTGATCGAGTCCGGTTTCGGCGAGGGTTGTGTCGAAGTGTAGCGGGCCTGAACGGGCATGAGTAGAAGCGCGTCAACTAACTGCAATCTGTCGCCATATACCAGAACACATCCTCATCTGCGACATGCAGACATAAAGATGTCTTTATATGTTCTTGATCACCTCTTTGGGCCGGTGTATATGGCTTCCAAGCCATTCATCACCACCAGAGGAATATCGATATGAGCAACGACTATGCTGTCGCCGACATCTCGCTTGCCGACTTCGGTCGCAAAGAAATCGAAATCGCTGAAACCGAGATGCCGGGCCTGATGGCCACGCGCGAGGAGTTTGGTGCATCGAAGCCGCTTAAGGGCGCCCGCATCACCGGCTCGCTGCATATGACCATTCAGACCGCAGTTTTGATCGAGACTCTCGCAGAGCTCGGCGCCGACATTCGCTGGGCGTCGTGCAACATCTTCTCGACCCAAGATCACGCTGCCGCGGCGATCGCCGCTACTGGCGTTCCTGTGTACGCAATCAAAGGTGAATCACTCGAAGATTACTGGACATATACGGACAAGATCTTCCAGTGGGCTGACGGTCAGCCAACCAACATGATCCTCGATGATGGTGGTGATGCAACAATGTACATCCTTCTTGGCGCCCGCGCCGAAGCTGGTGAAGACGTGTTGTCGAACCCAACTTCCGAAGAAGAAGAGATTCTGATGGCTCAGATCAAAAAGCGGATGGCGGCCAGCCCTGGTTGGTTCGCAAAACAACGCGATGCCATCAAAGGCGTCTCAGAAGAGACGACAACAGGCGTCAACCGTTTGTACCAGCTAATGGAAAAAGGTCAGCTGCCGTTCCCAGCGATCAACGTCAATGACTCCGTCACTAAGTCGAAGTTCGACAACAAGTACGGCTGCAAGGAAAGTCTTGTTGACGGCATTCGCCGCGGTACGGACGTGATGATGGCCGGTAAAGTCGCTGTCGTGTGCGGTTATGGCGATGTCGGCAAAGGTTCGGCTGCGTCGCTGCAGGGCGCTGGTGCCCGTGTCAAAGTCACCGAAGTTGACCCGATTTGCGCGCTTCAGGCCTGCATGGACGGCTTTGAAGTTGTCACGCTCAAGGAGGCAGCGGCAGATGCGGATATCGTTATAACGACGACCGGCAACAAAGACGTTATCACCGTTGAAGATATGCGCTCGTTCAAAGACATGGTGATCGTTGGTAACATCGGTCACTTTGACAATGAGATCCAGGTCGCGGCTCTCAAGAATTTTAAGTGGACGAACATCAAGCCACAGGTCGACATGATCGAATTCCCGGACGGCAAGCGCATGATCCTCCTCTCAGAGGGGCGCCTGCTCAATCTTGGTAATGCAACCGGTCACCCAAGTTTCGTGATGTCAGCAAGCTTTACCAACCAGGTGCTGGCCCAGATCGAGCTTTACTCCAAAGGTGACGAATACAAGAACGAAGTCTACGTGTTGCCAAAGCATCTCGACGAGAAGGTCGCACGTATGCACCTCGAAAAACTCGGTGCGCAACTGACCGTGCTGAGTGACGAGCAGGCAGCTTACATTGGCGTAAGTGCTTCCGGCCCATACAAAGCCGAACACTACCGTTACTAAACAGGGCGGACCAAGGCTGGTTCGACCAGGTCGGTTTAGGTAGTAAAACAGACAAAAAGGCGCGCCATTTGGTGCGTCTTTTTTCTTTGCGTGGCCCATCGGGACTGGCCAGCACCAGAACTGAGCCGCATAGTCCGACCAGCGATTCGGGCGCGATTTGATTCGACGCCTGATTAATCGTCTTCTACTGCTCGCCTTACCGTTGATTATAGTTTTGCGTTCGCCTGGATCTCTTCACCCAACCGAACGCAGCCCATGCTATCGCCTCCGCCAACCACAAAATCCGAGAATATCCGGCGCGAATTGCTGGCCTTGCTGTTGGCCAGCCTGGCGTGTGTCGTTGTGCTGACCATCTCCATTGTGGAGCGCCCGACCCTTAGCGTCGGCGGTATTGCAGCGCAGCAATTGCTGCTCGGTGTGCTGATTGCGGGCATTGCTGGCGCAGCAGTTGCGCTGGTGCTGATCATGACTGCGCGCGCGCGCAGTGTTATGCGTCAAGCGCGCGAAGAAACCGCTCATCTGAAGCGTGGCCTCATGACGGCCGAAGCGATTTTCAAAGCCGAGCCGCAGGTTTTGTTTTTCTGGGAGCATGACGAAGGTCTGCAGGTGGTCACGCACACGCTCAACTCGGTTCCCGGTCTGCCGTATGACCAGGCTGAATTGGTTAGATTTGGCACATGGCTTGAGCCGTCCACGGCGGTCGACCTCAATCAGGCGCTCGACAACTTGTTTGCAGAGGGGAGGGCTTTCAACGTCTTTCTCAAAACAACAGCTGGCGGGCACGTGGAGGCTGACGGTCGTGCAACAGGCACGCGTGCTGTTTTGCGGTTCCGTGATGTCGCGGGCACGAAGCGCGACATCGTCCGCATACTCGATCAGAACCGCAATTTGGCACACGAGATGCGCAACTATCGATCACTCCTTAATGCGCTGCCTATTGCCGCCTGGATGCGCGACAATGACGGCCAGATCGATTGGATCAATGATGCTTATGTGAAGGCCGTAGAGGCCACGGATTCAGCTGAGGTTTATGAGCGCCAGATCGAACTGCTTGAGACACGCCAGCGTGTCCAATTGCGCAACCAGATCGTCAAAGGCGAACCATTCACCCAACGCATGCATCTGGTCGCCGGTGGTGAACGCCGCGCACACGACGTTGTCGGCATTGCCACGGATGACACGACAGCGACAGCTGCGATTGATGTTGGCGCACTTGAGACAGCACAAGACGAATTGGTGCGCCAGGTGTCTGCCTTTGACAGGACGCTCGATCGCGTCGCTTCTCCGGTTGCAATTTTCGGGCATGATCAACGGCTGGCGTTTTACAATGATGCCTATCGTAAATTGTGGGAACTCGACCCGGTCTGGCTCGACAAGTCGCCAACCGATAGCGAAGTGTTGGATCGCCTGAAAGAGCTTTCGCGGCTGCCGTCGACCGTCGACTATCGCAGTTGGAAGTCGCAATTGCTTGCCGTCTATAAAACCGAGCCAAACTACGAAGACTGGTGGCAGCTGCCCGGTGGCCGCATGCTGCATGTCGTTGCTGAGCAGCGCCCGGAAGGTGGCGTTACGTATCTCTACGAAGATGTCTCAGAACAACTTTCACTTGAAAGACGCTACAACGCATTGATTGCCGTGCAACGCGAGACATTGGATAGCCTCCAAGAAGGCGTCGCCGTGTTCGCAACTGATGGCCGCTTGCAGCTCTTCAACTCGGCATTTCTATCGATCTGGCATTTATCTCCAGCCGCGATGGCCCAAGGCCCGCATATCGGTGAGTTCATTGCGCAGGCCCAGGTGCTGCACAGTGATGACGCCACTTGGCAGACGATCTCAGAGAGCGTCACGTCGATCAGCTATCAGCGTGAATCGATCAACGGTCAGATGGTCCGCCCCGATGCAAGGGTGATTGACTACGCGCTGACACCATTGCCGGACGGCGGCACGCTTGTCACGTTCCAGGATGTCACCGCATCAAAGAGTTATGAGCGCGCGTTGATTGAACGTAACGAAGCGTTGATTGCGGCTGACCAACTGAAGAGCCAATTCATCTCCCACGTGTCGTACGAATTGCGCGCGCCACTCACCAATATTATTGGCTTTAGCGAGATGCTGGCCGGTCCCTACTCGGGCTCGCTCAATGGCAAACAGCGCGAGTATGTCGGAGACATCACGGAGTCCTCGCAGACACTGCTGTCGATCATTGATGACATTCTCGACCTGGCGACGATCGATGCCGGCGTGCTCGAACTGAAGCCGAAGCCAACCAAGATCCAGCCAGTTATCGAAGCAGCACTTGCCGGAATCAAGGAGCGCGCCGGTCGCTCGCGTCTGACGCTGGAAATTGCGACCAGCGATGAGATTGACGATATCATCGCCGATGAGGATCGCCTCCGTCAGTTGCTCTATAATCTGCTTGCCAATGCGGTCGGTTTTTCCGCGCCGGAAGGACTTGTTCGCCTCTCATGCTGGCTCGAAGCGGGCGATGTCGTGTTTGCCATTGAAGACCAGGGCGTCGGCATTCCCAAGGAGCAGCTTGACCGCGTCTTTGAGCGCTTTGAGAGCCAAAGTCACGGCATGAAACATCGTGGTGCCGGTCTTGGGCTGTCGATCGTTAAGAGCCTCGTTGAATTGCACGGTGGCACAATGCAACTCGATTCTGAAGCCGGTCGCGGTACAACCGTCACGGTGCGCTTGCCGCAACTTGGCAAGCGTCGAGAGATCGCTGTTGATCGACGCAAAGCGCTGGCAGCGAGTTAAACTCGCGAGTGCATGTCATCAAGAGCTCTATTGTGTGCCACAATGATATGATCAGCTCTCAAGTACTTTACATCTCCTGATGCGGTTCCCGGAAAGAACGAATGTCTGACGCCTGGCAGCTATCGATACCCGATGAAACACGCATGCGGTTGCTGGCCGAAATCATCGCAACCAAAATTGCACCCGGCGATATGATCACGCTGCGTGGCGGTCTCGGCGCCGGCAAGACAACCTTCTCGCGCTATCTGATCCGGGCACTTCTGGCTGATGACGCAGTCGAGGTGCCGAGTCCAACATTCACACTACTCCAAACCTATGAAGCAGAGCGCTTTCCCGTCCGTCATTTTGATCTCTATCGCATTGCTGGCGTCGAGGAGCTCGACGAGCTGGAATTTGACGATGCCGCTGGGGAATGCCTGACGATTGTCGAGTGGCCGGAGCGCGCCGAAGAACACCTCGGTACATGCCGCCTCGACGTTATGATCTCCGATGGCGACAGCGATGGCGCGCGCCGGATCGCAATTGCACCAACGCCTGATGCAAAGTGGCGGCTGTCGCGCATGCAGGCGCAGTATGAATTCTTGAGCGCTGCAATGGATGCCGACGCGCTGGGCGCGTTACGGCTCTCATACTTGCAAGGTGATGCGTCGACTCGCAGTTATGCCAGGCTCCAAACATCAGGCCCGTCGCAGCTCCTGATGGACATGCCTAAGCTCCCGGATGGCCCGGTTATCCGGGACGACAAAACATACAGCGAAATCGCACACCTCGCCGAGGACGCACAGCCGTTTGTCGCGATCTCGGCAGCCCTGCGTAATGCGGGATTAGCCGCCCCCTCAATCGACGCATTTGATGCACCATGCGGCATGGCGTTGATCGAGGATTTCGGTGATTTAACGTTCGCTGCCGCAATGGCGTCCGGCGTGCCTCAGGATGAGTTGTGGCGTGCAGCTGTCGATGTTCTGGTCCACCTGCGTCGCTCTCCGCCATCGAACGTCGTTACAGCCGCAGGCGGCATCACGCATAACATGCCAGCCTATGATCGCAGCGTCATGAGCGCGGAGCTGGAGCTGCTATGCGACTGGTATTGGCCATACGCTAACGGACAACCGATCAGCGATGCAGTGCGTCAAAATTTTGCGGGCGCATGGGCACCGCTCATCGAGCAGGTTGCAACCATGCCGGATAACCCTGACACCAACTCCTGGGTGCTGCGCGATTTTCATTCGCCCAACCTGATCTGGATGCCTGAGCGCGATGGCATCTCGCGCGTTGGCGTGATCGATTTCCAGGACGCACAGATCGGCCACGCGGCTTATGATCTCGTATCATTGTCGCTGGACGCACGCCTGGATGTCCCACGCGAGCTGCACGAAGCTCTGCTGAATAAATATTGCACCGAAGCTGCCGTCCAAGAGCCTGGCTTTGACGAGGCCGCATTCCGGCTCTCTGCTGCCATCCTCGGGGCGCAGCGCAACACCAAGATTCTGGGGATATTCGCACGGCTGTCGATGCGGGATGGCAAGCACGGCTATCTCCGTCACATTCCACGGATACAGAACTATCTGGTCTGGTGCCTAGAGCACCCTGCTTTGGCTGAGTTGCGCGCCTGGTATGATGGCGTGCTGCAACCTGCCGAATAAACAATAGTGATGATCGCAAAGAGGATGAGCGAATGGCTGAGGTCAAAGAGGCGGATGGCCTGACGACAGCAATGGTGTTGGCAGCCGGGCTGGGCCAGCGTATGCGACCGCTCACCGCTGACACGCCGAAACCGCTCGTCCCAGTTGCCGGTCGCACGTTGCTCGGCCGTGTTCTGGATCGGCTGGCCGGTGGCGGCATAGAGCACGCTGTCGTCAACGTTCACTATCTCGGCGAGCAGATCATCGAAGCCGTTGCCGATCGCACCAGTCCAACTGTCAAAATTTCCGACGAGCGCGAGCAACTTCTTGATACCGGCGGTGGCGTTGCCAGGGCTTTACCTTTGCTCGGCGAACAACCCTTTTTTGTGCAGAATTCCGACTCGATCTGGATCGAGGGGCCTGAGAACAATCTCGCCCGCATGCGCCGTTACTGGGATGCTGAACGCATGGACTGCATGTTGCTGCTAGCCATGACGACGACCAGTACCGGCTACGATGGCCGTGGTGATTTCTCCATGGATTCTGAGGGGCTGATCAGCCGTCGCGATGAAACCAGCGTCGTGCCGTTTGTCTTTACCGGAGTTTCGATTGCCCATCCCCGTCTTTTTGACAACACGCCAGATGGGCCGTTTTCAATGAACTTGGTCTGGGATCGTGCGATTCAGGCTGGACGATTGTACGGTTTACGCCTCGAAGGAAAATGGATGCATGTCGGCTCCCCGCTTGGTCTTGCTGAGGCAGAGACAGCGCTGGCGCAAGTTGACGCCTGAACTGTCACGTTGAAGCGCTGATATTGTTGCCCAGCTTGCGCCAAAAGCCCGTTGATACTCAGCTGATTCGGGTTGTCAGCGGCGCATCTTACAGCGCACGGTTGCCGTCACTTTGATCCCGATTTTGGGGGCTGGAATGGCAGCAGTTGCAGGGCGCGTTTTTACGGTTGCACCAGGGGTGTCGTTCCTTGATGCGCTTGCACGTGCGGTACTGACAGGCGAGTTCGCCCAGGGCGAGCTGGCACTTGATCCGATGGCACTCGGCGACGTTACGATCTTGCTGCCAACCCGGCGTGCCGCGCGTCAGCTTCAGCAATCTTTTCTTGATACCTCACACCAGAACGCGTTGCTGCTTCCCGCCATCCGGCCGATCAGTGAGGCCAGCGAAGACTTGACGCTGTTGCACGCTCTGATGTCGCGCGAAGGTGCGCTTGGCGACGCGAGTGTGCCGCCAGCTGTCGGCGAGCTCGAACGCCGGCTTGTGCTGGCGACGCTGGTGCTGCGCTGGTCAGACAGGCTGCGCGACCGCGATGTACTATTGACAAGCCGATCGATCCTGCAGGCAGCTGGCGCGCGTACGCCAGCCCAGGCGATGCATCTGGCCCGCGAACTCGCCCGCCTGATTGACATGGTCGAAACCGAGAACGCCGAACTGTCGGATCTCGAAACGCTCGTGCCTGATGCGCTGTCAGAACACTGGCAGCAGACGCTTGAATTCCTGCAAATCATCCTCCAATTCTGGCCTGCTCATCTGGCGAACGCTGGCAAGTTGTCGCCCGCTGACCGGCGCAACCGGTTGATTCTGGCCGAGGCCGAGCGTATCCGCGCATCAAAACCGGCGGGGCCTTTGATCGTTGCCGGCGTCACCGGCTCTATTCCGGCCACCACCGAATTGATCCGAGCGGTTCTTGGTCATCAGGCAGCAGCCGTCGTTCTGCCAGGGCTGGATACAGAAATGGATGCGGCGTCCTGGTCACGGCTCCCGGCGGACAATCCTGAACATCCCCAGTGCTCGCTCGCAAAGTTGCTCCATGCCCTGGGTGTTGAGCGCCGAGATGTGGCCACGCTGCCTGGAGCAACCGGGGGTGCTCAATTCGTCGAGCGCGCGCGCTTGATCAACGAGGCGATGCGCCCGGCATCAACAACCGATCAATGGCACCGGCTCGGCGAAACCATCACGCCCGAAGCAGCCCGGGACGCGTTTGCCGGCGTCCACCGGCTGACCGCGCCAACCGCACAGGACGAAGCCGAAGCGATCGCCTTGATCATGCGCCACGCAGTCGAGCAACCAGGCCGTACGGCAGCGTTGGTCTCGCCGGATCGACTGCTTGCCCGCCGCGTTGCGATCCGGCTTGAGAGCTGGGGTATCCGCGTTGATGATTCAGCTGGCCGGCCATTCGTCAAGACTGTCCCCGGTGCATTTCTTGATCTCGCGATTGAAGCGTTCGCGCAGAATTTCGCACCCGCTGCGATGATGGCGCTGCTGAAACATCCCCTCACACGGCTCGGTTGGCCGGCTCTCGAGATTCGCCGCTCAGCCCGCATTCTCGAAGTCGGCGCATTTCGCGCACCCTACATCGGCAATGGCATTGATGGCATCCTGGCAGCACTCGATCAGCAGGATGAGTTAGTCGAAAAAGGCGAACGCCGAGATCGCGCCGGCAGACGCTTGCGCGTCGAAGATTGGGCCCGTGCCCGCGATCTCATAGAGGCGATCCGTGATGCCTATGCGCCGTTGCTTGAACTTCGTGCAGGCGGCGAAGAACACACGTTGCAAGATCTCGCCGAGGCACACCTCAGGGTCGGCGAAGCACTGGCACGCACCCCTGTCGCCATAACCGAAGAGATCGATGAGAAAGCAGCGTCCGATGACGCATCCGTTGCAGAGCCTGTCAGCGAAGAACAGCCCAACGAGCTATGGCGCGATGAGGCCGGCACGGCCGCCGCCCAGCTGTTCGCGCATCTGATCGATCGTGCATTGATCGCACCGGCACTGAGCGTCAACGCCTACCCGGATTTCTACCGCTCGTTGATCGCCGGCGAAGCCGTGCGCTCGCTGATCCCGGTGCATCCACGCCTGTCGATTTGGGGGCCATTCGAAGCACGATTGCAGCGGCCTGACATCGTCATTCTCGGCTCGCTCAATGAAGGCACCTGGCCAGACGCAGCTGATCCCGGCCCTTGGCTCAATCGACCAATGCGCACCAAGCTCGGTCTACCACAGCCTGAAGAGAGTATCGGTCAAGCCGCCCACGACGTGACCCAGATGCTTGGCGCCGAGACCGTCTACATCACGCGTGCTGAGAAGGTTGACGGCAATCCGACGGTGCCGTCGCGTTGGCTGTTGCGGCTCGATGCGGTGCTCGCAGCAGTTGGTGCCAGCGATGTGCTGGCAACCGATGAGCCCTGGTTAAGCTGGGCGCGCGCCCGTGATGATCGCCAAGACGGCAAGGCGGTCGAGCAACCCGCGCCGAAGCCGCCGATCGAGATGCGGCCACGTGCCTTGAGCGTCAGCGCGGTCGAAACCTGGATCGCCAATCCATATGCCATCTTCGCCGGTCGCATTCTCAAGCTTGATGCCTTGCCTCAGCTCGGCGCCGAGCCGGATGCCAGCTTGCGCGGCAGCATCGTGCACGCAGCGCTTGGCCGCTTCGCCGATACATATCCTGAGGAACTGCCCGCTGATTGCGGCGCCGAACTGCTGCGTCTCGCCATGGAGATTTTTCGCGACTACCGCAGCCACCCGCGTGTCGCCGCGTTTTGGATGCAGCGTTTCGAGCGTTTTGCAGCTTGGTTCGGTGAGATGGAGCCGAGCTTGCGTCGCGGTATCATCAAATCAATCTCTGAAGTCGACGGCGCAATGGTGTTTGATGCCCCGGCAGGCCCCTTCAAGCTAACTGCAAGAGCCGACCGCGTCGATGTCGGCGAACAGACACTCACAATCACGGACTATAAGACCGGCGCATCCCTCAGCATGCTCGCAGCTCAAGCCAAGCGCGGAGAAGCGCCGCAGTTAGCACTCGAAGCAGCAATCGCCGCAGCCAACGGATTTGCAAACGTGCCTGAGTTGCCCGTCCATCGCTTGCAATACATCTCGGCATCCGGTGGCGAGCCGCCGGGCGCCGTTGTTGAGCTGAAACTCGATGATATCGCCGCACACGCCGAGCAGGCGCGGGCCGATTTGCAAAAACTTGTCGCGCAGTTCGATGATGTCGCAACGCCTTATCGCGCCGTACGCCGGGCACGCTTTCGTTATGACTATGATGCCTATGCCCAGCTCGCCCGTGTCGCCGAATGGGCTGCCGCTGATGGCGATGGAGATGCGGCATGAAACAGGATGCAACAAGCCCCATTTCAGCAGCTGATTTGCTGCGCGAGACGACGGCAGCACAACACGCGGCATCTGATCCACAGGCCTCAGCCTGGGTCGGCGCCAACGCCGGCGCCGGAAAAACGCATGTGCTCAAGATGCGCGTCCTGCGCTTGCTGTTGGCAGGCGTTCTGCCGGAGCGCATTCTATGCCTGACCTACACCAAGGCCGCCGCCGCCGAGATGGCGCAGCGCGTCTTCAGGGAACTCGCTGACTGGTCGACGATGGACCCGGAAGCGCTGGCGAAAGAGCTCGAAAAGGTACTCGGCCGCGCGCCGACTGACGACGAAAGCCGGTCAGCCCGCCAATTGTTCGCGCGCGCCATCGAGACACCCGGCGGCCTCAAAGTGCAAACCATCCACGCCTTCTGCGAACGCTTGCTGCAGCGCTTCCCGCTCGAAGCCAATGTGCCGCCAGGCTTTTCGATCCTCGATGATGCGACAGCTGCCGGCCTGATGCGTGATGCCGTTGATGATGCACTGATCGCAGCCAACGCCGAGCCAGATGGCACGCTCGGTTGCGCCGTTCGTCTGGCCGTTGCCTTCGCCGCCGAGGACCAATTCGACAAGGTCCTCGCCGAAGCGCTGCGCAAGCGCGACTGGATTGCTCAGCTTTCGCGCATGGAAGACGATCGCGGCGATCCATCGACGATGTCTGCCACCCGCGCGCTCTATCTCGAAGCATTCGAGGTCACCGAACAAGATACCGACGAAGCGTTGACTGTTCGCCTCGCAAGCGTTCTTTCAGATGCTCAACTGGAACACGCAGCTCAATTCTTAAGCACCGGCAGCGCCAACGATCAAAAACTGGCGGCATCAGCACGTATCGCGTTTGCCGCCAAAGCGCCCGAGCAACGCGCAGAAGCGCTCACAGCTCTGTTCATGACGACCGGCAAGCCACGCTCAGAGCGAACCTTCATCACCAAGGCATCACGCGCAGCTGAACCTGGACTGGCCGACGCGATGCTTGGTGCCATGGGTACGTTCGCTCACTTGTTTGACTTGCGTCGCCGTCGCCGGATTGTCGACGCGACTGTGGCCCTTCTCACCATCGCAGATCGCGTGATGGCCCACTACGCACGCGCCAAATCGCAACGCGCAGCGCTTGATTTCGACGACCTCATCGCCCACTCGGCAAGCCTGCTCGATCAATCCAATGCAGCTGCCTGGGTGCTCTATAAACTCGATGGCGGGCTCGACCATGTCCTCGTCGATGAAGCGCAGGATACCAGTCCGATCCAGTGGCGTGTCATCGAACAACTGGTCAGCGAGTTCTACGCCGGCGACAGCGTGCGTGAAGAGCTGGTGCGCGAGGAGGGTGATGGCGCACGCTCCGTGTTCGCGGTTGGCGATGAGAAACAGTCGATCTACAGTTTCCAGGGCGCCGCGCCAGAAATGTTTGCAGCAACAGGCACCAAGTTCGGTGAGCGCGCGCAGGCGTCAGAACAGACCTTCCGGCGGGTGCCGTTAGTGCTGTCGTTCCGCACGGTCGCGCCGTTGCTGGAGGCGGTCGATCGCATCTTCGCAGATCATGACCGCACGCCCGGGCTGTCAGCAACCGCCGATGCGATCCAGCATCTCGCGTTGCGCCAAGGCCAAGCCGGCGTCTTTGAGCTCTGGGATACCGAAGTGCCGGAAGAGCTGGAACCGGCACCGGCATTTTCGCCGCTGGAAGAGCTGGCCGTATCGTCGCCGATTACGCGGCTTGCCGAGCGCATTGCAGCCCAGGTCGCCGACTGGCTCGAAACCGGTGAGCGATTGCAGAGCCAGGACCGGCCGATCCGCCCAAGTGACATTCTGGTGCTGGTGCGCAAACGCCAACCGTTTGCCGGCGAGATGGTGCGCGCCCTCAAACGCCGCCGCGTGCCCGTTGCCGGCGCCGACCGCATCGTGCTTGGTGACCACATTGCGGTACAAGATCTGATGGCGCTGGCTGATTTCCTGTTGCTACCGGAAGATGATCTTGCGCTCGCCAACGTTCTGAAGTCGCCGCTGTTCGGTCTCGACGATGATGACCTGCTGCGCTTTGCACCCGAGCGTCCGGGCCTGCTGTGGACGGCGCTGTTGAAGGCGGCAAAGACTGATGCCAGGTTAGAGTCGCCAGCAGCACAATTGAAACGCTGGCGTGCACAGGCTGACTTTTCGCCACCGTTTGAGTTTTTCGCCAACCTGCTTGACCGCGACGGTGGCCGCGCCCGGATGCTGGGCCGGCTCGGGCCGGAAGCAGCCGACGCCATCGACGAGTTCATCAACCTCGCGCTCAATTATGACGAACAAGCGCCGCCATCTCTGCAAGGCTTTGTCACGTGGCTGCGTGCTGGTCGCCGCGAAATCAAGCGCGACATGGAACACGGCCGCGATGAGGTCCGCGTTATGACCGTGCATGGCTCGAAGGGGCTCGAAGCGCCGATTGTATTTCTGCCGGATAGCTGCTCGGCGCCCGGTGCCGGCCAGCCCGGACCGCTGGTCGAGTTGGACGAAACAAATGCGCGCCCCGGCATCGATGAGACGTTTGCCTGGGCGGTCCGTGGTGCATCGAAGAGCGAGCCCGTCGAGCTGGCCCGCGCGCGCGAAAAAGCTGACCGCCAGGAAGAGCACAATCGCCTGCTGTATGTCGCGATGACGCGTGCCCGTGACCGGCTTTATGTCGGCGGCTTTGAAGGCAAAACCGGCATCGCAAAAGGATCGTGGTATGAAACCATCGAAGCCGGCCTTGAGGGGCGGTTGACCCAAACAAGCGATCGATCGGGTGCCCGCCTCCGGCGCCTGACATCAGAACAAACTGCACAACACGATGAAGCCAGCCGGCACGCAGCCATCGCAGCTGAGGCGGCCCCATTGCCGGAGTGGGCGCTGCGTCTCGCGCCGAAAGAGCCGGTGTTGACCGTCCCCTTGGCGCCGTCACGGATCTCGACTGTGGAAACCGATGATGATGGCGAATGGGCGTCGCTCGCCGACATGCGCGACGCGATGCTGCCACCTCTTGAGCCTGCGTCTCAGTCGCCGATTTATCTTGCGCGCGATGACAGACTGCTGCGCGGCACGATTACCCATGCGCTGCTTGAGCATCTGCCATCTGTCGCATCTGAAGAGCGTGAGCAGACGGCGCGAGGCTTCGCAGCGGCGCGTGGTGCCGAACTGCCCGAAGCCGTGCATGACGCTATTGTGACCGAGGCCATGCGCATTCTGTTGGATGCACGCTTCGGCGAGGCGTTCGGGCCGAATTCGCGCGCGGAAGTCGCTCTGGTGGCCAATGTCGTGGATCCAACCGGCAAGGGGCCTGTTTTGCGCGTCAATGGTCAGGTTGACCGTTTGGTGCGCTGCAGCGACGGCTCACTTTTGATTGTTGATTACAAGAGCAATCGGCGACCGCCAGCAACAGCTGAAGGTGCATCCGAGGCATATCTGTTGCAGCTCGCGGCGTATCGCATTGCAGTGCAGCAAGTTTTTCCAAATGAGCGCGTTGAAGCCGCCTTTCTTTGGACAGATGGGCCGCTATTGATGCCCGTCCCGCAGGCGTTGCTCGACCATATGCAGCCGCGCCTGTGGGAAGTGGCGACTTAAGGCTCAGCTTGTGGAAAGAGCGGCTTTTCACAGGAATTTTTATGCCTTGAATGCGATTTGAGCGGTAGCCTGCACCTTGACGCTGGCTAGGGGGCTACATACGTTCGGAACACGAATCATGAGGTTGGCAACAGGCAAATAAGAAACTGGCCTCTACAACCAGAATATTGGAGATGACGGCATGGCAACGAATGTTTCTGATCAGAGCTTTGACGAAGAAGTGTTGAAATCGTCCGAACCTGTTTTGGTTGATTTCCATGCAGAATGGTGTGGTCCATGCAAGGCGATGGCGCCGGCTTTGGAAGAAGTCTCAACGGAGATGGCTGGCAAGGTGAAAGTCGTCAAAGTTGACGTCGATGCCAATCCGGAAATCACGACAAAATATCAAATTCAGGCAATGCCGACATTGATCATTCTGAAAGACGGTGAAGTCATTGGCCGTCATACCGGCGCGCTTGTCCAGAAATCAAAACTCGAATCCTGGATCAATTCCACCGTCGACGCTTAACAGACGCGCGAATTTCTGCGCTGAAAATAATGAAAGCCCCTGCCATTGGCAGGGGCTTTTTTGTCAGTTCGTTTTGCGTGAGGTGACCTGGCGCTGCGCGTGATCCAAAAACAGCCCGATGCCAATCAGCGTGCCGGCTATAGCCAATGCGGCGCCAAATATCTGAGCACTTCCTTTGTCGAACCAACTGAACACAACCAAAAACATCAAACCCAAAATAAGCAACAGACCACACACGACTATACGCACAAACACACCTCAAATTCGGTTTTTTGGCGCCCATCAGAACGCGCAATGATCTTCGTTCATTGGTCCGGTATCCGCAATAGTAATGTTGCAAAAATTGGGCTTGACAGGGCGCGAAGGCGTGCCGGCTACTAAGCAAATCTCACACGTTGCAGCGTCAGCATCTTGCGATATGGTTGCAGTGATTTTCTGCGCAACGCAGGCCCCAAAGCGAGACCCACAATGCTAACCTCAAATCACTCTCACGTGTTCCCGCGTCATGCCAAGGCATCGCCCCCGGTCGTCGTATCGGGTGAAGGTGTTTATCTCTACGACTCCCAGGGACGCCAGTATCTCGACGGCTCCGGCGGGGCGGCAGTGTCCTGCCTCGGTCATGGTGATCGCGAAGTGACCGAGGCCATCAAAGCCCAGCTCGATAAGGTCGCCTTTGCCCACACGGGCTTCCTCTCAAGCGAACCGGCCGAAGCTCTGGCTGATCTGCTGGCGGCCAACGCGCCGACGGGTGTCGATCGCATCTATTTCGTGTCTGGTGGCTCCGAAGCTGTCGAAGCAGCGATCAAGCTTGCAAGGCAGTACGCCATCGAAAGCGGCAAGCCTTCGAAGCACCGCCTGATCGCACGCCGCCAGAGCTACCACGGCAATACACTTGGCGCCCTTGCTGCTGGCGGTAACGCTTGGCGTCGTGAGCCCTTTGCACCTCTTCTGGCCGATAATTCACACATCGCGCCCTGCTTCGAATATCGCGACCGCGGCGATGATGAGACGGCTGAAACCTACGGACTGCGCGTTGCCAACGAGCTCGAAGCCGAAATCGAACGGCTCGGCGCCGACAACGTCATGGCGTTCATTGCCGAGCCTGTCGTTGGCGCCACGCTTGGCGCGGTCGCGGCTGTGCCAGGGTACTACAAGCGCATTCGCGAGATCTGCGATGCCAATGACGTGCTTTTGATCCTCGACGAAGTGATGTGTGGCATGGGCCGCACTGGTTCGCTGTTTGCCTGCGAGCAAGATGGTATTGCGCCGGATATCGTCACGATTGCCAAAGGGCTTGGCGCTGGATATCAGCCGATCGGCGCGATGATGTGCACGTCGAAGGTTTATGAAGCGATCGAGCAGGGCTCTGGTTTCTTTCAGCACGGCCATACCTATATTGGCCACCCGATAGCATGCGCTGCAGGCCTGGCTGTGGTCAGTGCACTCCTCAATCGTGGTCTCGTGGCGCGTTGCGGCGTCCAGGGCGAGAAACTCCAGACAGCACTCGTCGAACGGTTCGGACAGCATCCCAACATTGGTGACATCCGTGGTCGCGGCCTCTTCCGTGGCCTTGAGCTGGTCACGGACCGCGAGACGAAAGCGACGTTCGATCCCAAATTGCGCGTCCATGCCCGGTTGAAAAAGGAAGCATTCGAAGGCGGTTTGATCTGTTATCCGATGGGCGGCACCATTGATGGGGTGCATGGCGACCATGTGCTGCTCGCACCACCATTCATCATTTCCGATGCGCAGATTGGTGAGCTTGTCGATAAGCTCGGCACATCCGTCGATCGAGTGCTCGCAGACGTCGCGTAGGCAGCAGCTGGTGGTTAGCTGACCTGCACTAGCTCACCGCCAGCCGCTGCTGACGCGTAAATCGCTCGTATCAGCGTAACCGCACGGCGCGCTTGCCGGCCATCAACGGCAGGCGCCCGGCCCTCCTGCAACGCCGTGACGACGTCTTCAAAGTTGCGCTGGTGCCAGCTGAAATCAATCGCCGACGGATCGGCGGCACCGGCGCCTACGGCATCTGAGTTGAGCCCACACGTCTCTCGAATGCGCGCATCCGCATCGGTTTCGGAACTGAACTCCCAGACTTTGAAGCGATCATCCGCCATGAACACGGATCCATGCTCGCCTGAGATCTGGATCTCGGCTGCGTGTCCGTCGGCTGACCAGCATGCGGTCGAGCCTTGAATAGTGCCAAGCGCTCCGTTTTTGAACGTGATCATAGCCGTCGCCGTATCTTCAACTTCAATGTCTTCATGTGCAATCAATCGGGTTTGCGCACGCACGGATTCGACATCACCCATGATGTGCAGCAGCAGGTCGATTGTGTGGATCGATTGGTTCATCAACGCGCCGCCGCCATCCAGCGCCCATGTCCCGCGCCAGGCGCCACTGTCGTAATAGCTTTGCGGTCGCCACCATTTGACGATGGCATCAGCAAGCGCGATCCGCCCGAACCGGCCGGAAGCGACGGCAACGCGCAAAAGCTCGGTCGATGGATTAAAGCGACGCGGGAAGATGCCAGCGAGACTGACGCCTGCGTCGCGGCAAACCGCAACCATTTCGTCGATGCGCTCGGTGGTCACTTCCAGCGGCTTTTCGCAGATGATGTGTTTGCCAGCGCGGGCCGCGGCGACAACCGGCTCAAGATGGGCGCCGCTCGGCGTGCAGATGGTGGCGATGTCGAGGCCGTCATGTCTGAGGAAGGCGTCAAGGTCGTTGTAGGCGTTGCCACCATACTCGTGCGTCAAACTCTGGGCGGCTTCGGTGCGTCGCGCATAGACGGCGGCAAGCTCTGCACCCGGCATCGCTGCAATAGCCTTCGCATGAAAGTGAGCGATCATGCCGGCGCCGATAATCCCAAATCGCATCGCTCACCTCTAGCAAGTCGCGTTTTTAAGGATTCATACTGCGCCTTAAAACGTCCATTCTCCGGGCGATTTAAGGCGCCGATTGAACCCGAGACGCTCTGGCCGTATGACATTCGGAATGTGTCGGCAGCTTCAACCTTCGTCGCGTTTTTCAACGTCATCTGCAATTGCGTAGTAGTCGCCCTTGGACGAGCAATGAATATGCTGGCTGAGGCGCAAGCCTGTTGGCCCATCGAGCGAGCCAGCCATAATGCTGGTAGAATGGCCGTTCATCGGGCGGTAGAACAAGCTACTGCCGCAGCGGCTGCAAAACCCGCGCTCAGCGACGTCCGATGAACGGTACCAGCTCAATGTATCGAGCTTGTTGAACTTGAGGTTGTCATCATCGCACGCGGTTGCCGCCACGTGGTGTCCGCTGGTTTTGCGGCATTGCGTGCAATGGCAGGCGGTGATGTCACGTAGCTTGCCTGAAATTTCAAACGTCACACCGCCGCACAGGCAGCCGCCATTGAGAGTCGTTGGCATGTCAGAAGCCTCCAGGGCTTAGTAGGAACGAGCATGAATGATGATTTAGATGGCGCCAAGCTATAGCTAAACAGGGTATGTGCGATAGAGGGCGTCCAAGAAAAATAGTATCTCGACTGCAATTATTGGCGCGGCCTTTCGCACGAGATCCGCGAGATCAATGAATGAAAGTAACTATAGATTGCAGGTGGATGGAAGCGCACGCCATTTTGCGCGCCAGCCTGTTGTAACCGGCGTGCGCTGACAATCTGACGTACAGGTTGCTGATCGCCTGTGAACTTACAGCATGTCGCGTTTTAAAGGATTCACCATGCGACTTAAAACGCCCAATCTTCGGGCGATTTAAGGCTCCTATCAAACGCGACGTGCTTTAGTAGCTCGCGTCGGGCATTTCTGACTTGCGTTGGGCAATGAATGCACAAAGAGCTTCGTCTATCGCTGGATCGAGAGTTGGTGCTTCATACTCAGCCAGCATCTTCTTCCACTTGATGTTGGCACGGGCTGGCATATCAAGCGCGCCTTCGGCTTCCCACTGCTCTACTGAGTTGCTGTCATGCAGTTCAGCCCTACAGAACGCAGTCTCGAAATTGGCTTGTGTGTGGTCGCATCCAAGAAAGTGACCGCCGGGCCCAACCTGCGTAAACGCGTCCATCGCCTGTCCGGACTCTGACATATCAACGCCTGCTGCGAGCTTCTGCATCGCACCAAGTTGATCGCAATCCATCACGAACTTTTCATAGGATGATGCAAGCCCGCCTTCCATCCAGCCGGCTGAGTGCAGCACAAAGTTCGCGCCAGCCTGCACGGTTGGCAGCAAGGTTGCCATGCTTTCGTAGGCAGCCTGCGCATCTGGTCTTTTCGAGGCACAAAGACTGCCACCAGTTCGGAATGGCAGATTGAGCCGGCGGGCCAGCTGGGCTGCGCCATAAATCGCATTGGCGCCTTCCGGTGTGCCAAACGTCGGCGCGCCTGATTGCATCGACAATGTCGCAACGAACGCACCAAATATGACGGGTGCGCCTGGCCGAACCAGCTGGGTAAACGCGACACCGGCAAGCACTTCCGCGAGAACTTGTGTCAGTGTGCCTGCGATCGTCACCGGACTCATCGCGCCACCCATTATAAAGGGAGACATAATGCAGGCCTGATTATTGGAAGCATAGACGTCGGCGACGCCAAGCATCGTACCATCCCACACCAGTGGTGAGTTTGCATTGACGAGACTGGTGCACACGGTCTGCGATTGAAGCGTCTCGGCGCCAAATAGGATCTTGCACATTTCGACGGTATCGATCGCGCGTTCAGCTGACGTGACGGAACCCATAAACGGTTTGTCCGAAAGCGCCATGTGCGCGTACACCATATCGAGGTGACGCTTGTTGACCGGAACATCGACCGGTTCACAAACCGTGCCGCCGGAATGATGCATCGCCGGCGACAAGTAGGCGAGCTTCACAAAATTCTGAAAATCTTCCATCGTGCCGTAGCGGCGGCCATTGTCAAAGTCATGCACGAACGGCGAGCCATAAACCGGCGCAAACACGGTGTTCTTGCCGCCGATTTCGCAATTGCGCGCAGGATTGCGGGCGTGCTGGGTATATTGGTTTGGCGCTGTTTTGCACAGCATCCGCGCGAGGCCTAACGGAAAGCGGACGCGATCACCTTGGACATCACAGCCAGCGTCGCGAAACAACTCTTTCGCGCGCGGATAATCACGCACCTC
The DNA here is from genome assembly GCA_905480435.1 of uncultured Hyphomicrobiaceae bacterium. GTDB lineage: Bacteria > Pseudomonadota > Alphaproteobacteria > Rhizobiales > Hyphomicrobiaceae > CAJQQK01. The sequence continues at coordinate 30,724 of CAJQQK010000030.1, forward strand.
AATACCAACCTCTTGCAGGAGGCGCTCAGCATTCGCTTCGATAATCGCGAGCGCTTCCTCGTTCAAGATCTCGAGCGGCGCAATGCCACGAACAAAGTATGGCGTCGTGACAGCGTTGATTTTCTGGCGCGCAGTGCGTCGCGCTTCGCGGCCGCGGCGTGCCGCGCGAGGTTTGGCTGGCGCGTCAACGATCGCTGGCATTTCCGCATCCAGAATCCCAACATCTTGAATGCTGAGAGCGGCGGCTTCACCAGCGAATTCGCCAAAGATTTCAGCTGTATATTCTTGTTCCATGGCCTGAATGTCCTGCATGTTCAGTAGGATTGCCTAATGATCAGCAGACATTGAAAAGAAACGCCGCGCTAACGCGATTACGCCTCCAGTTTGCTTCGACGCGCCATCCGGGCGGTCGGGCCATGACTAGAGTCAGATGCGCCTGGAGTGCGCCCGCGCCGCTCGGCACTTGGCGTACAGCGGAAATGTTCGCTGTAGCTTTTCGAAAAATGGGAGGCGGAAACAAACCCACATGCCATCGCCACTGAAAGGATGGGCATAGACGTTTGCAGCAGCAGAAAACGGGCCCGTTCAAGGCGCACAGACAGATAATGTCGGGTTGGCGAGTGGCCCAGATACTTGGAAAACAGTCGTTCAAGCTGCCGTGATGAGACGCCGGCCTGCCGCGCCAGTTCGGCACACGTCACCGGGCTCTCAACGGTTTCTTCCATGCGCTGGATCACAGCCAGTAGCTTCGGATGCGACACACCAAGCCGGTTGCGCAGGTCCATGCGCTGGCGCTCGCCGCCTTCGCGGATGCGATGGTAAACCAGGAGATCCGTGATGTGGGCTGCCAAATCTTGGTTGTAGTCGCTTGCCATGATTGAGAGCATCATGTCGATTGCGGCCGTGCCACCGGCACAGGTGAAGCGGTTTCGGTCAATCTCGAACAGCTCTTCTGAAACCTCAAGTTCTGGAAAATCCGCAACCATGCTCGCCAGGTTTTCCCAATGGATCGTGCATCGATGGCTGTCGAGCAGGCCGGCTTTGGCCAGAACATAGCTTCCGGTACACACCGCGCCGACGCCCGAGCCGAATGAAGAGAGGCGGCGCAGGGTTGCCATCAGATCGCGGTGATCAAAGTCCTGCACATTGACGCCGGCACAGACGATATAGGCGGCTAGCTTGGTCGCGTCACGAAAGCTGCCGTTAACTGAGACTTCAACATCATTGGATGCTGTCACAGGCTGGCCGTCGATTGAGTAGAGAGACCACGAAAACAAGTCATATTCGGAGCAGTGATTCGCGGCCCGCAGCGGCTCAAGCGCCGACGTGAACGCGATCATCGAGAACGAAGGCACCAGAAAAAAGCCAATCCGGCAGGGCTCACCTTGCGGGCGGAAAGGCAGCGGTTGGTGTCTCGGGCTCGAAGTGTGGGCCAATGGCGTCGGGTCCCTGGATGCATTTCAGCGATCTAGGCACAATTCGAAGCAACAGAAAAGCGGGAAAATAGTACTGGATACGGTGTCATACCGTAGAATTGTATTTCCGTAACGCGCGGAATTCTGAACGCTTGCGCGAGGGTTACCGCTTGCAGGGAAGTTCAGACCGGAAAACGCTCGTCGAGTGATATAGCCAGATCGCCATAACCGACCGGTCGATGTTCAAAGGCCAATCCGAGCTTATCAGCGGCCAATTCGGCCTTGGCAATCAGGTCCGGTGTCGCGATCTGCGAGATATAAACCACCTTTTTGTAGTTACCAAAATACATATCACGCAGCTCCGGGTGCTTTGCAATGCCCAGCCCCTTCATGATCAGGCTGTCGAACTGGCGTACAAGGAAGTCAGTAAGAAAGAATGACGTAATATCATCATCCCGGGCAGCAAACGCGTCGACACCAGAAAAGAAGGCGTAGCAATGTGTGCCCGGCAGTCGCTCGGCACCGGCTGCTTCGATGACGCGATCAAGATCACCCTTCGTGCCACACTCCGCATAGGCAACAAAAATGTGCTCATAACGGTCTCCGGCAGCGGCGATACGCTCTGCAACTGCAGGCGCGATCTTTTCGGGCCGGTTGTGATACAGCGCCGGGATGGCCGCGATATCAATACCAGCCAGTCTATTGGCTCCCAGAACATCCCGGATCTCCCGCACCAAGGCCCCGCAGGCAATAATCAGCGAGCGCGGCGATGCTGCAGGTGTATGTGTCAGGCTGCTCATGACAAGGTCTCGCTTCGAGACGGTGGGATTAAGCGCTCGCCAACTTGTTGTGCTTGCGCGCCATCAGCTCTTTCGCCGTCTCAACTGCAACGGCTGCGTCACGGCAATAGGCGTCGGCGCCAACTGCCATGGCAAAGTCCTCGTTGAGCGGCGCTCCACCGACCAGCACGATCATGTCGTCACGAATGCCTTTTTCCTTCAGCGTGTCGATGACAACCTTCATATAAGGCATCGTCGTGGTCAGAAGCGCTGACATACCAAGCATGTCCGGTTTGTGCTCATCGATAGCGGCCAGGAACTGATCCACGTCGGTGTTGATGCCAAGGTCGATAACTTCGAAGCCAGCGCCTTCCATCATCATACCGACCAGGTTCTTGCCGATGTCGTGAATGTCGCCTTTGACAGTTCCTGTCACGATGCGTCCTTGGCGTGGCGCGCCGCTTTCAATCAGCAGCGGCCTCAGGATCGCCATGCCGGCTTTCATCGCGTTGGCGGCAAGCAGCACTTCTGGCACGAACAAAATGCCATCACGGAAATCGATCCCGACAATCCGCATGCCTTCCACAAGTGCTTCAGTGAGGACCTTGTAAGGTGCCCAGTCGCGCCCAAGAAGGATATTGACGCCTTCTTCAATCTCGTCCTTCAGGCCGTCGTAGAGATCTTGGTGCATCTGCTCAACGAGTTCTTCGTTGTTGAGCTCACTTAAGATGATGTCATCTTCATCATCAGCCATGATTATTCCTTCCAGGAGACAATATTATCGCGTTATTGGGACGAGGTTGGCACTACTGCCTATCGAGCAAACGACGCTGTCACGTAACATTGCGACGTAATGATCGATTTGTTCGTGACGGACATATAGCACCACCGTTTGGGCGGCGTAACCGGACGATGGCCCAGGCTATCATCAAGCACGTCTGCGCCGGCCTTTTCTCGGTGGCGGGTTATCAGACTTGTCAGTTGGCGGATTTGCCAGCGGCCCGCAGGCAGCAACAATCTCATCAAGACTTGGCCGATCGCCTTGGATATGGGCGTCAATAGCAGCCCGCATCGCCATGAGGTGCTCGGGCTTGGTACCACAGCAGCCACCAATGATCCGCGCGCCTGCATTGATCGCAAGGCCCGCATAGTCTGCCATCAGCTCTGGTGAACCCGAATAGTGGACGTGCTCGCCCTTGACGACCGGGATGCCCGCGTTGGCTTTGCAGACAATCACGGCGTTCGGTTCGGCTTCTGTCATGCTGAGGATCGCCAGCAGCGTGTCGGATGCGCCAACGCCACAGTTGCCACCAACAGCAGTTGGCCGCTCATCGTCGTTGATCTCAGGTCCAGACATCATCTCGGACGCGAACGTGGACGGCTTAATGCCCATCATGGTGCGCCCGGCTGTATCAAAACTCGCGGTGATCACATACGGCAAGCCGACATTGCGCGCAGCCGTTGCAGCTGCCTGCATTTCTTCGCTGGCCGACATCGTTTCGATCCAAGCGACGTCGGCGCCGCCAGCTTTCAGCCCTTCCATCTGAACCGCAAAGACGTCGACCGCGGCCTCTGCCGTCAGTTCGCCAAGCGGCGCAAACAGGTCACCTGTCGGCCCGACAGATCCGGCAACGACAACGGGCCGCCCCGCCGCATCTGCAATTTCACGGGCAAGCTCGGCACCGGCCTTATTGAGCTCATATGCTTGATCTTCAGCTTTGTGCAGCATCAACCGTCGAGCATTGGAGCCGAACGTGTTGGTCAGGATGATGTCGGAACCAGCATCGACGAAGCTTTGGTGCAGCTTGCGGATATTATCCGGTTTCTCCAGGTTCCACATATCGGGGGCGTCGCCGGATGTGAGGCCCATGTCAAAGAGGTTTGTGCCCGTTGCGCCGTCGGCAAGCAATACAGGCCGTTCTGCTAGGAGTTCAGCAAGCGTCAATGGTTTCGTCTCCAGATCTTGGGCGAGTGAATTGGTTATGTTGGATTGGTTTGGGGTCTTCTAGCATGTGTTTGTTCGGAAGCCCAATTGACGCCTCGCCACACTTGGCAGTTGCCAGTATCTCCTATTGGGCAATTGTCTCTATTAAACCGCCTGCCGACAAGGAAATCAGCTCATGGCCGACAAAATCATCGTTTACTGGCGGGATATCCCAGCCCAGGTTCTCATCCAGAAAGGCCGCAAAAAAGAGCGCCGCGAGTTGCCCGAGCGCTTCATTCAGGCCGTTGATGCGGCTGCCATGAAGATTGGCGCCAAGGACTCTGACGCCTACCTCGCGGAGTGGCGTCGCGGTTCACCAATTCCATGTTCTGATGATCTTGTGGCGGAAGCAGACAACGCTGTGGCGGAAATCGAGAAGCGCTATGACCGCGAGACCTTGAAAGCTCTGGTACACCAAGGCGGCCAAGCAGACACCTGAGTAATCGCATAACCGGCGGCCTTACAACCAGATCCAGGCGCTTCGGCGTCTCGTAGGATGCCCGCCATGCTCAATCGTTCGATGCCTAATCGTTCCGCGACCACCGGTTCTGTTCGCTTGAGCACAAGTACGGATAATCCGGATACGCTCAGTAAGCGCGGCGCCATTCTCGCCGCATCGATTGAGATTGCGCCGGGGCAGATCGAGCGCCAGCCCGAGGTTCTGAAACATATTCCGCCGGCGACCCGAACCTACATCGTGGATTTGGGTACCAAGTCACCAAAGGAATGGGCGGCATTGTGCCGGCAACTCGTGAACAACGGTCTCGAACCTGTGCCACATATTGGCACCAGGCGTCTGGCAAGCTCCCAGGAACTGCGTGATCGGCTGACCGCAATGACCGAGGAAGCCGGTGTCCGTGACGTATTGCTGATCGCCGGCGAGGCAGACCGCCAGGTTGGGCCGTATAAGTCGTCAATGGATGTGCTCGAAACCGGCATATTAGACCAACTTGGCGTCAAACGCATCGCAGTTGCGGGGCATCCGGAGGGCAATCCCGCCATTGCAGAGGCCCAAGCCAACGAGGCTTTAGCCCTGAAACAGGCGTTTTCGGTGCGAACCTGCGCTGATATGCGCATCGTCACTCAATTTGGCTTCCAGGCCGAGGCCGCGATCGCATGGGCTGCCCGTCTGCAAGCCGCTGGAATGGACCTGCCGGTCCATCTTGGCATCGCCGGGCCTGCCAGCATTACAAGCTTACTCAAGTTTGCAGCGATGTGCGGCGTTAAAGCATCCAGCCAGTTTCTTGCCAAAAAAGGGTCGGCCGTCACCTCACTGATGACCAACCATACGCCGGATCAATACGTGAAACCGGTGGAAGAACATGTTGCAGCGCACACCGCATGCCTTATAAAGCAGTTTCACGTCTTCCCATTTGGCGGAATTGCGCGGTCATCAGAGTGGCTTTGCGCTCGCGGTTCATGGAATAGCGATGCGCGTGCTGTGTTTGAGCAGAATGGAAAAGCTCTCAACCTGGGCAGCACCGGGATCACGCCGCAGAAATTCGGATAAGGAGTGCCGCATGACGCGGACTGTCGTTAGCTCAGCATCGAAGACCGTAATCATTGGCTTCGATCAGCCTTTTTGCGTCATCGGAGAACGGATCAACCCCACAGGGCGCAAAAAGCTCGCAGCCGAAATGGTTGAGGGTAACTTCGAGATGGTCACCGCCGATACGTTGGCGCAAGCCGCAGCCGGTGCCACAATGTTGGATGTCAACGCCGGTGTCACGGCGGTTGACCCGAACGCGACTGAGCCAGCCTTGATGGCGCAAACCGTGAAACTCGTCCAATCGCTGGTCGACCTGCCACTCAGCATCGATTCGTCCGTGCCAGCCGCGTTGGCAGCCGGGCTTGAAGTTGCAAACGGTCGGCCATTGGTCAATTCGGTAACTGGCGAAGTAGACCGCCTCGAGGTCGTGTTGCCGCTGATCAAAAAGTATAACGTTCCGGTCGTAGCCATTTCGAACGACGAAACTGGCATCTCGGAAGACCCGGATGTGCGCTTCGAAGTCGCCAAAAAGATCGTCGAGCATGCAGCTGACTACGGCATCAAACCGGAAGACATCGTTGTTGACCCACTGGTGATGCCGATCGGCGCTATGAACACCGCGGGCCGACAGGTTTTCCAACTCGTCCGGCGGTTGCGTGAAGAACTCAAGGTTAATACAACCTGCGGCGCTTCGAACATTTCATTCGGCATTCCCAATCGCCGCGTCATGAATGCGCACTTCCTGTCGATGGCAGCTGCTGTGGGTATGACGAGCGCGATCATGAACCCGTTGCACAAGGAAGATATGGACGCGATCCGGGCGGCCAACACGCTCAATGGTCACGATCCAGACTGCAGTGAGTGGCTGCGGGTGAACCGTCCCGTTGCAGCCGAAGGCGAAGCCGGCCGCCGTCGCGGTGGGCGTCGGCGCGGGAGCGCAAGAGCGGAATCGGAGTAAGCTCAAATCGCCGACCCTAAAGACAACATTGGTCCCGATAATGGGCCAGACGATGCGCCAGAAGACGGACCAGTCGGGACCCCACCTGAAGGTCCCTGGCAGGCGCGCGTGCTGTTCATGCCAAGCGGCCGTCGTGGCAACTTCGCCGTCGGCACGCCGGTTCTGGAAGCAGCGCGGTCGCTCGGCGTCTACGTCGAATCCGTCTGTGGCGGTCGCGGCATTTGCGGTCGTTGCCAGGTGACGCCGGCATTCGGTGCCTTCGCCAAACATGGCATTGAAGCCAAGCCTGAAAATGTCAGCGAGGTTTCGAGCACCGAGCAACGCTACGCATCAAAGCGGTCGCTCGCAGCGGACCGGCGGCTGTCCTGCTCGACGCAGATCCTCGGCGACATGGTCATCGACGTGCCAACCGATGCCGCAACCAATCGGCAGATGGTCCGCAAGCGCGCCGAAGTGCGTGACATCGCCCGCGATACCGCAACACGGCTCTATTACATCGAAGTCGAACAACCCCGCATGGACGAACCACGCGGCGATCTCGACCGCGTCCTTGAAGCGCTAACGCGCGAGTGGGGCCTGCGCGACGTGCGCATCGACTATCCGCTGCTGCCACGCATCCAGAAGATCCTGCGTAAAGGCGACTGGAAAATCACCGTCGCCGTCCATCACGACGCACAAGAGTCAACGCTGACCGCAGCCTGGCCTGGCTTCCACGAAACGCTCTACGGCGTCGCGATCGATATCGGCTCAACAACAATCGCCTGCCATCTCACTGACTTGATGTCCGGCGAAACCGTCGCTTCATCCGGCGTTGCCAATCCGCAGATCCGCTTCGGCGAAGATCTCATGAGCCGCGTGTCCTATGTGATGATGAACGAGGGCGGAGAAGTCGCGCTAACCGATGCCGTGCGCGGTGCCGTCGGAGAGCTGATCGAGCGCGTCACAACTGAAGCCGGCGTCACAGCCGAGGATATCGTCGAAGGCGTCTTCGTCGCGAACCCTGTCATGCATCACCTGTTCCTCGGCATTGATCCAACCGAGCTCGGCGGTGCCCCTTTTGCACTCGCCGCATCGCAAGCTCTCACATTGCCAGCCCGCGAACTCGGCCTCGCCTCAATGAACGTCGGCGCCCGCGTCTATCTGCTGCCCTGCATTGCCGGCCACGTTGGCGCTGACGCCGCAGCCGTAGCCTTGGCCGAGGGACCGTCGAGCGACGACGAAGTCACACTCGTTGTTGATGTCGGCACCAACGCGGAAATCATTCTCGGCACCAAATCGCGTACCTACGCGGCAAGCTCACCAACAGGACCAGCTTTCGAAGGCGCCGAAATATCCTGCGGTCAGCGCGCAGCTCCGGGCGCCATTGAGCGCGTCCGTATCGATCGCGAAACCCTCGAAGCGCGCGTAAAAGTGATCGGCTCTGATCTTTGGTCCAACGAAAAAGGTTTTGAGGCTGAGACCAAAGAATTCGGCGTAACCGGGTTGTGCGGATCCGGCATCATCGAAGTCATCGCCGAGATGTTCCTTTCCGGCATCATCACCACCGACGGCGTCATCAACGCGGGTCTTGCCGAGACGTCTGAACGTGTCGTGATGGACGGCCGCACCGCGAGCTACGTGCTGTGGACCGGCGACATCGAGATGCGCATCACCCAGGGCGATGTCCGCGCGATCCAGCTGGCCAAGGCCGCGCTCTATGCCGGTTGCCGCCTGCTGATGGACAAGATGGAGATCGCCAAGGTCGACCGCATTAAGCTCGCCGGCGCATTCGGCAACTACATTGATCCAAAATACGCGTTGGTGCTCGGCCTCGTGCCGGATTGCGATTTGGCCAAGGTCGCAGCCGTCGGTAATGCGGCCGGCACAGGCGCGCGCATGGCATTGCTCAACCGCGGTCATCGCCGCGAGATCGAAGAAAAAGTCCGCCGCATCGAGAAGATCGAGACGGCTCTTGAGGCTCGCTTCCAGGAACACTTCGTTTACGCGATGGCGCTGCCCAACAAAGTCGAGCCATTCCCCGAACTCGCCAAGGTCGTCGATCTCCCAGCAGCCGAACCAGGCAGCGCTGATGCCCCCAATGACGGCGCCCCACGCCGCCGCCGTCGCCGCCGGCCAACGTAACGGCGACCGGGAGGCTTCCGTCGCACATTATGCTGTTTGACGCCCGATGAACCAAAAAATTACGCCAAGGCGTCTTCTGGTGCAGAAGCTACAGCGGACGCTATAAAGTGCCCAACAATGGCTCTTGCTGACCCAATCCTGACTTCGCAAGCCATTCAGTTGGATGCGTTCCGAGCAAGGTGACTGCTCAGTAGTTCGTTGAACGTGGTTGTGTGTTCCAGCGTCGCGAGATGGCGCGCCGGAGTTAACCAATGTAGCTCGGCGTCAGGTATTTCAGTTGCCAGCATTTTGGTGAGTTCGGGCGGCACGCCAGGGTCTTCCGGTGCGCCAACGACGAGGGTTGGCGCTGAAATGTAGCGCAAGCGTTCTGTGGTATCGAGCTGGCACATTGCGGCCGTCACAGCATCGAAACTCTGTGGTGAAAATCTGCTTACGGCTTCGACCATATATTTGTAGCCAGCGTTCCCCGTCGCGATCGCTTCGTCGGTAAACCAGCGATTCATCAAACCTTCGTGGATCGCCTCCATGCCTTGCTCCAGTGCGACCGTGGCGCGCTCCCGCCATGCAACGCGTTGTGCGTCGCTATATTGCGGCGTCGTGTTCACAAGCGCGAGTGAAGCCAATCTCTCAGGGTAGCTGAGCGCCAAGGTCTGGCCGATCATGCCGCCCATCGAAACGCCTGCGAAATGGACTTTTTGGATCTTCAAGCCGTCCAGCAATGCAACGACATCGCCAGCGAGCTGATCCAATGTGTAAGGACCAGGTGGTCTCGATGATTGACCATGGCCGCGCGTGTCATATCTCAGAATTTGAAACCCGCTGCACGCTTTGAGATGACAGTTCCAGAATGCATGGTCCGCGCAAAAGCAGTGGCTGAGAAGGACGACGGGCGCGCCGACTGGCCCCGATAGTTCATAGGCGATTTCGGCAGCGCCAACATTGATTGTTTCGATCGTCATGCTCTAAACTTTTGACTTTGCTTCTATCGCTTCGCGATGCGCCCAACCCTGGAACTATTATGCCTGTGTTGCCACTGTTTAACCGCCGCTACATCTTGCAGTCACGGCCAATCGATTTGCCGGGGCCGGAACACTTTGACATTGAACAGCTTGACCATCCTGTTCTGGCGCCGTCGGAACTTCGAGTTGCCGTTCGATACGTGGCGTTGTCACCGTGGCAGGGGCAACGGCTGAAGGATTTTAGCAATTACACGCAACCATTTGAAATCGGTGAGCTGATCGATTGCGACGTGCTTGGTGAAATTGTTGAGGTTGGAAGTGCTGTGCCGAGCGAATGTGGTGTTGGCCAGATGATAACGGGCCGTCTGGGTTGGCAGGAATTTGCAGTCACCACTGCCGAGAAAGTACGCGTGGAGAGCGGCGAATTTGACCCAACACTCTGGTTGACTGCACTGAGTTCTCCCGGTCTCACCGCTTACTGCGCGATGGACATGTTCGGTCGCCCGATGCCTGGCCAGTCGCTGGTTGTAACGTCGGCGGCGGGTGCCGTGGGTGGCTATGCGGTGCAGCTTGGCAAGTTGGCGGGCATGCATGTTGTAGGTGTCGCTGGTGGCGCGAAAAAGTGCGCGCATGTGGTCGACGTGCTCGGCGCAGATGCATGCGTGGACTATCGGTCAGACGATTACCACGACCAGCTCAAATCAGTTCTGCCGAATGGTGCCCATCTCGTTTTCGATACGGTTGGTGGCCCGGTGGCGGACGCTGTGTTCGACAATATTGCCAAATACGCGACCGTTTTGCTGGTGGGTCGAACGATGTCGAACAATTCAGATCGGCCGGATCTTGATCCTGTCAATATGCGATTGCTTTGGGCGCGCGAAGCGACCGTTCAAGGTTTTTCGCGCTATTCTTACCCGCGACAATGGGCGTTTGCGCGCGAGCGAATGATCGAGCTGTGTCGCGGCAGGGCGATAAAAAGCAATCACAACACTGTTGCGGGTTTCGAACAGACGCCTCAGGCCCTGCATGACATGCTGGCTGGCAAGTTCATTGGCAAAGTTCTGGTTCGCTTTGATCAGGCTGCATAATCAGAACTGCATCTAAGGGGCTAAATTCGATGACGGATACAGACGCAAGCGCCGTGGAGAAAGCACGGGTCGGTGATATCGACATAGCTTATCGGTGGGATGGCGCAGCCGATGGACCTGTTGTCATGATGGCGCACGCGATGGGAACCTCGCACCGTCTTTGGGATCATCAGGCTTCAGCGCTGCAAGACAAATATCGCTTGCTACGTTACGATTGGCGAGGGCACGGTGACACGGATGCGCCTCCTGGGCCCTACTCACTCGATCAGTTTGAACGCGACGCCGTTGGCCTGATGGATGCGCTTGAGCTGCCAACCGTGCATTGGGTTGGTATTTCAACCGGCGGGATGATCGGCCAGGGCCTTGCGATCAATCATGCCGCCAGAATTGCAACGCTGACTTTGTGCAACACCACGTCTCAGTCCAATCCTTGGTATCGCGACTGGGTTGCTGAGCGCCAAGCTGTCGTAAAGCGCGACGGCATGGCGCCCGTCTGGGACATGACCAAACGGATGTGGTTCACGGATGCGTATGTTGACGCTGGCAGTCCTGACTACGAAGCCGGCCGCGATGTCTTCATCAAAACCAAAATTCCCGGCTATCTTGGTGGCACGTCGGCGGTTGCGGATTTGGCTTATCGCGATCAGCTGCACCAGATTTCCTGCCCAACGCGCATCATCGGTGCTGGCGATGATCCGGCAACCCCGATAGAGCAATCACATGCGATCAGGGACCGCATTCCTGGCGCATCGCTGGAAGTTATCGACGGTCAACGGCACTTCTCTAACGTCGAAGTGCCTGATCAATTCAACGATATTCTACGCCGTGGCCTCGCACAGATGATCGATTGAAACGCTTAACGTTGCAGTCAGTCTATGGCGCAAGCATCCAAATACTTGTCCGTAATCAAATAGATCTGCGCGGATGCAACGTCGATCAATTCCGCGCCTGGGCCCTCTCCGGGCCAGTCGCAGTTCGGCCGTTTATTGGGGAACTACAGCCGGAGCCAAGCTTCGTGCCATGATTGGCGACTTCTGAGGGAGCTACTGACGGTTTCGATCAATCGACGATGGCCAGGTTGACCCAACTCGGAGCACGACGCTGGCTGAGCATTCGCGTCGCCATCAGTTAAGCTTCGATCAATTTGGGAAGCATCGCTGATGGCTCCAGTGATATCGCAGTTAGCCTCAAACCGGTTTAGAGTGTGTCTGACTTAGATGGACTCACGGACAGGGAGCGCATGCGACCCGGCGCTTAGCGCCGCGCCCTCGCAGGCCCGAGCCTTCGCGAGGAATAGCCGTGAGAGAAAAGAATCTAGAGCGGCTATCAGATCTCACGTACGATTCCACTTAAACCTGACCCGCTCTAGTAGAAATAGGGAAGGTCTTTCTCTTTTGCTGCGCGAACCCAGGAGGGAACGAAAGGAACAATCTGGTCCTGGGACGGGACCATGATCTCAATAAAATTCGCACCTTGGTTGCCGATCGCGTCGGTCAACACCGCCTCAATCTCGTCTTCCGATGTAATCCGCGCGGTCTTGAACCCGAAACCTTCAGAAACTTTCAGATAGTCGACAGGCCCAAAATCGGTCATCCATGGGGCGTCCACATCATCGAGCAGAATCGCTTCGCCGCGGATCCAACCATAGGTGTCATTTCTAGTCAGGATCACGGTGACGTTCTTGCCGCTGCGTTGGATCGTTTCAAAATCTCCCAGCACGAACGCAAGAGAACCATCGCCGGTGAAGGAAATTACCGGTCCGTCCGAGGCAAACGAGGCGCCGATGCCAGCCGGGACGGAATAGCCCAAAGCCCCCATCGAATAGTTGGTAATGTACCGGCGCCCAGCCTCCCGCACCGATAGCAACGCCGATGGGTAAATAGCGCTGACACCAGGTTCGGCAGTAACGATTGCGTCCGGTGGTAAGATGGCATCCAACACCTGTGTCAGTTTCACCGGAGAAACAACGCCTTTGGGCATCGGAATGTTGGAATTGAACACAGCATCCAGCGCCGTCCGCTTCATCGGATTGAGGTCGACTGACAGACGCTCCAGACCTGGGTGTTCCGCCTTGATCAACTCAAGCATGTACTCAAGGCTAGCACGGGCATCACCAACGAGCCCGACCTTGACTGGGTAATTATTGCCGACATGGGCCTCGGCAATATCGAGATGAAGGAACGTCTTGCTCGCCGGGTCACCATAGAGCTTCCAATGGTCGGTTGAACTCGAGTCCGTGTTGGTGCCAATGAAGAAAACGGTGTCAGCAGTGCCGACGTAATTGTTAGAATATTCCATGCCCCCTCGTGCACCAATGACGCGCAGCGCCAGTGGATGCGTTTCTGGGATCGTGCCCTTGCCCGGGGTGGTGGTACCAATAGGTATCTGAAGCCGTTCGGCGAGCTCAAGCAAAACGTCGGATGCCTGCGAGATCAGCGCGCCCTGCCCACATACGATAACTGGTTTTTCAGCAGCCAACAGCAGCTTGATAGCCTCGCGTATTTTGGCATGGTCGGCAACGGGGCGATGGGCCGGATAGTGTTGATATTCAGGTTCAGCATAGAGGTCCGTGATGTCGGCTGTATCGTGGAAGATGTTGATCGGCACCCGGATATGAACAGGCGCCGGACGGCCTGATGTCGCGACACGAAAGGCCCGTCGCAGCATGAAGGGAATGTCTTTGACGTTGTTCAGATGAAAGGATTCCTTGCAGATGCTGGCGTAGAGCGCGGTCTGATCAACTCCGGTCAACCCGTGTTTCTTGTCCTGATTTATGGGAATATCTGAGCTGAAAAAAATGATCGGCACCGAGCTTAAAAACGCTTCGGTGATCCCCGGCGTGCAATGGGTTACGCCTGGGCTTGGCGCTTCCAGAACGCAAGGACGCCCCGTGATCTTGGCATAGGCCTCTGCCGCATAGGAGGCCGTCCGTTCATCACGAGTCAAAACGTACTCAATGCTCGAATGCTCCTGCCACTCTTTGTACCAGCCAATAGTGGTCTCACCCGGCAAGCCGAACACATGGCTGACGCCATGCAGCTCCAACATCTTTAAGATGACTTGAGCGCCATTCATCGTCTTGCTCACGAAAGTATCTCCCATTATCAGTGCGCAGGCCTGCATTTCAGGCTGCATACAACATGACATGCATGCCGGGTATAAATTAATTGCTCCCTCCCCGTCGATGACGAGAGTAATCAGTACCCTGGCGTTACAGCATGTCGCGTTTTCAAGGGTTCACAATGCGCCTTAGAACGCCCAATCTTTGGGCGATTTAAGGCTCCTAATCTGGATGCGGTTGACGCGCCCGCTCTGGATCTGGTTATAGCCGACAGCTGAAGAACGGAGTTTGGCCGCTACTGAGGGAGTTGCGGCTGTGCTCCGCAGCTAGCCGCAACATTGGCCGCGCGCGAACCCCTTTACTCCGCCGGAGCAGGCGCCACAGGCGCATCCTGGCGTCCACCATCTCGAACGTAAAGCCCTTTTGCCTGACGGCCAATCCAACCAAGATCGCCTCCGATCCCGATCAGGGCCGGCACCAGCACGAGCACCAGAATCGTCGCCCCTAGCAGCCCGAACACAATCGTGATCGCCAGCGGAATCAGGAATTGCGCTTGTCGGCTTGTCTCAAAAATCAACGGCAGCAGCCCACCGATGGTTGTCAGCGAAGTCAGCAGAACCGCGCGAAGCCGGTCCTTTGATGCGCCAACGCAAGCTTTCTCCAGCGTGTCGCCCATCTCGAGGCGTTCGCCAAGCCGGGCAACGAGTACGATAGAGTCGTTCACCAATATGCCGGTCAGACCAAGCAAACCGATCATCGAGATAATCGTGATGTCGTAGCCCATAACGTAGTGGCCACCGACAGCGCCAACAAAACCAAACGGAATGATCGACATCACCGCAAACGGTTTAAAATAACTCGCGAACACCCAGCCAAGGATGATGTAGATCAGCGCGAACGCCAGATACGCACCAGACTGCAGATCCCCAAACGACTTGCGCCGCTCTTCATCTTTGCCGCTGTAGTAGTAGGTGACGCCGTGCTTCTGGGCGAGGCTTGGCATGATCTTTTTCTCAAGCTCGGCAACCACCCCCTCAGTCGTTGCGATCTTGGTGTCGAGATCCGCTGTCACAGCAACGGTGCGCTTGCCTTCAACGCGTTGCACCAGCGAGAAGTTTTGGCGCTCCTTGGTTGACACAATCTCGGTCAGCGGCACACGCGTGCCATCAGGCGCGCTCAGATGAACATTCTGCAGCGCCGCAATCCCGCCGGTCTCCTGGGTGCGCAGAACGCGAACCGTGATCTCTTCGTCGCCACGCGCAAATCGTGTCGCGACGGCACCTTCAAACGCGTTGCGGATCTGCCGCCCAACGCTCTGGCCGGTAAATCCGAGTGCTCGTCCACGTGGCGTCAGGCTGACCACGATCTCCTGTTTGCCATAAGGCAGATCATCTTCGATCGCGCTCAACCCACTCAGCGCCGTGAGTTTTTCTTTCAACTCTTCGGCGGCGGCCTTCAGCACTTCCGTCGTGCCGTCCTGAAGGCGCACGTCGACATCGCGGCCCGGTGGCCCACCGCGTCGTCCGAACACCGCAACACGCTCCACACCCGGGATGGCCGGAATGGCGCGTCGCCAGGCTTTGAGGATGTCACTGGTGCGCACCGTCCGCACTTCGGATGGTGTCAGTTGGCCACTGATCTGTGCGAGGTTATCGCCCTGCGACCGGCCTGCGGTTCCAAGCAACCCGAACGTTGCCTCAACCAATTGGGTTTCTTCCGGCTTGTCACCGTTGTCTGGCTTGGTCTCTTTGTTCTTCTCAGCAGCAAGCAACCGCCGTTCGGCCTGATAGAGCGCCTTTTCAATCGTGTCGACGGCGCGCGTCTGATCGCTGCTCGGAACACCCGGTGCGAAGTAGATCGACGCCAGCACTGATTCCGGCTCAAGCCGCGGGAAGAACACGAATTTCACGCGTCCGCCAGCCATCATGCCAAGCGAAATGATGAAGCTCGCAACCAGCACGGCGACGGTTGTGTAACGCCAGTTATAAGCAATCAGAACCAGCGGTCCGAACACGCGTTCGCGCAGCCAGTTGAAGCCGCCGTCGATGGACCGCCGGAACCTGTTCGGCCGTTTTCCGCTGGGCTTGCCGTGCCGCAAGTGCCCCGGCAAAATAAAGAAACATTCGAGCAGGCTTGCCAGCAGGGCTGCCAGAACAACCAGGGGTATGGCACGCAGAATGTCGCCGATACGGTCACCAATGAAGAACATTGGCAGAAACGCAGCAGCCGTTGTCAGGCTCGCAGCTGCAACCGGTGCAAACATCCGATTAGCACCCCGTTCAGACGCAACCAGCCTGTCGACGCCTTGCTCTTCTAGCGTCGAGGCGTGCTCCCCAACGACAATCGCGTCATCAACAATAATGCCAAGCATCATGATCAGCGCGAACATCGACACCATGTTGATGCTCTGGCCGCTCGCATACATCACGGCGAGCGTCGCACACAGCGCAACCGGAATGCCGGCGGATGTCCAAAACGCAACCCGCGCATTGAGGAAGATAAACAACGCCAGCAGCACCAGGATGAGCCCCTGCCAGCCGTTCGTGATCAGAATACCGAGACGCTGCTCGACGAGTTTGCCGCGCACATCATAGACGCGGATGTTCAACGTTTCAGGAAGCTCGCCACGCGCCTTCACGACGTAATCTTCCATGATTTTCATGGTTTTGAGCGTGTCGGCACTCAAAGATCGCTGTACTGACAATTCGATGGCGCGCTCGCCACGGGAAATGCCGATCTTACCGTTTCGAGCGAACCGCGTGTTTACTTCGGCAATGTCACCCAGAAAAATCTTCTGTCCGGTGGCAAGCGACTTAATTTCGATCTTCGCGATTTCTTCCGGCGTCTTGCGGTCGCTTTTGGCGCGTAGCTGCAGTTCGCTGCTGCCTTCGAGTTTGCCCGCCGGCAGATCTTGCGAGTTTTCCCGAATGATCCGCGCCACCTGATCGAGGCTGAGGTTCAACCGCCGAAGATCGTTTTCGCGGACTTTGATCCAGATCTCTTCATCGCGTGCGCCGGTTAGGGTGACCTTGTCGATGCCGGCATCCAGCAGACCATCGCGCAATTTCTTGGCATAGGCCTTGAGAACACCTTCCGAGAACGGCCCCGAGACCGAAACCTTGGCGATACCATCGAAAAACGCAGCCCGCGTAATGACTGGCCTTTCCGCCTCTTCAGGCAGTGTTGTCACGCGTGAAACAGCCTGCTCAACGTCCGACTGGGCCTTTTGCATGTTGGCCGTCGGATTGAACTCCATCGAAATCGTTGCGTTGCCTTCACGCGCAAACGATTTCACGTCTGACAGATTGTCGATGAAGCGCAGTTCAGGCTCAAGAACATCAAGAATGTTGGTCTCGGCATCCTCGGCACTGGCACCGGGCCATGCGACTGAGACGACAATCGCCGGCACTTCGAATGATGGAAAAAACTGCCGATTGAGCCGGTTGAGCGCGAACACACCCATCAGAATGAGTATGACCATAAACAGGTTCGGCGCCGTTGCGTGGCGCGCGAACGCTGATATCAAGCTGCTACTTTTCTCTGGTGCATCATTTGCCATCGGCTTTGCCACCTTTGGCCTGGTTCTTAGGCGCGCCTGGGGCATCACCTTCGCGCGTCACGCCAACCTCTTTCACGCGGACACCGTCACCTGGCAGTGACAACCGGGTTGTCATGATGCGCTCACCAGCTTCGATTGCGCCACGCACCAGCACGTTGGAGCCCGACGTTGAGATGATCTTGATCTTCCGAGACGCCAACTTGCCGTCTTTCACTACAAACACGGTATCGCCATTAAACACAGCCGAACTCGGCAGGCTGGCAACTTCTGTAAATTCTGTATCCGGAACCCGCACCTCAACAAAGGCGCCTGGCCGCAGACCAACACCATCAGCTGGTTTTTCAATGCGCGCATAAAGCTGCACGCCGCCCGCCTGCGAAGAGACGTTGGCACCAACTCGGTCAATCCGAGCGTTATAGATGAGCGGTTGCTCACCAACCTGCCAGCGCACCTCGATCTTGCGGCCTTCGATGCCACCAGCACCGCGGGCGAGCCGGCCGAATTGCTGGTCGGTCACGGTGAAATCAACTTCGATCCAGTCTCGGTCGATCAGAGTCGCAACCTTATCGTTAACACCAACCATACGCCCAACCTGGGCACTAACATCGGTCACGTAGGCATTAAACGGCGCAACGAGCTTGGTTTCTGAAAGGCGCTGGACCGCCCGGCGCCGGCCTGTTTCGAGGCGAACCATTGCAGCCTTCTGCTGCGCGATACGTGCCTCCCAGACCTTGATATTATTCTCCATCTGCGCCACCGCCTGCCGGCGCTGGATCAGCACTAGTCGGCGGTCATCCACAAGGCGCTCGGTGACAGTGCCTCTGCGTGACAGCGGCTCGGCGCGCTTCAGGTCTCTTGCAGCAAGTTTGGATTGTTGGCGCGCAAACGTGACATTGCCGCGTTCCACCGCCAGCGACGCTTCTAGCTCGTTGATTTTGGCTGCGATTTCTCCTGCCTGAGCTTCATTGTCCTGCAGGTCGGATTTGAAATTGAACGGGTCGATCGTCAGGATCGCCTCACCGGTTGCGATCTTGCCGCCGTCGCGCAGATCGTCGCTGGTCGAGATCACTTGGCCCGCGACGAGTGAGCGGATTTCAACCTGTCGGCCCGCCACCGTCGTGCCAAACAGTTTCAATTCCGGCTGAACGGTGCCGAATGCCACCGGAATAGTGGCGACCGCATAAATATTCGGCTTCGCCTTGCGAACTGGCGCTTCTGGCTTAGTGGCAACGAGGTACTGCCGCGCCGCGAGACCACCTGCAATGACAAGAATGGGCAGCAACAGCTGAAAGAAGCCTCGCGTCAGACGCGCCAGCATCGATCGTTCCGGAGCTGGCGCGCCAGCTTGTTGGTTTGTGCCATCCGGCTCGTGCCTATCCTTCCGGACCGGCTCAATCACCGTCTCGGAAGCGACTTTCAGATCAGGCTTCTTATTTGCCGTGGACGTCATGAGTGGTTTCTCGCTAGAGGACGGGGCACGGCCAGTGTGTTTTTCAAGTTCGGCAATAAACAGTTACGTACTGCGGCCTTGATCGGATGACCTGACAGGGCCTTGCCATATTTGCCCGGCAGGCATCTGCCAGACCTCAAAGCCGGATATAGTATATTTAGCCACGATACCAAGGAAATATGGTGAACTTGGCCCCTGGGCCGCGTCCGTTTTGTTTGCGGCTTATTGCCCGCTGAAATTAACATAATCACTCGAAAACACGGGCCTACCCGGTATTTATGTCTGGGCAGTCGTGATGGCGTTAACGGCTGTCGCGTTTTGGTTAGACTTGGGGCCACAGGCCGCTGAGGTTCGGTCTCGCCATACGGCTGCCGCTGCAATGAGAATCCGGAGTGTCCATTATGAAAACCGAAGCCCGCGTTGTTGTGATCGGCGGTGGCGTCGTGGGTGTCGGCACGCTCTACAGCTTGGTTAAGCGCGGCTGCAGCGATTGCGTACTCGTTGAGCGCAAAGAGCTGACATCCGGCTCGACATGGCACGCAGCCGGTCTGTTGCCGCTGTTCAATATGTCCTATTCGGTCGGGCAAATTCATAAGTATTCGGTCAATCTTTACGGGGGGCTACAACAGGAAACGGGCCAGGACGTCGGTTTCCGTCGCGTCTCAAATATCCGGCTGGCGCGCACTGAGGACCGGCTCGACGAATACCGCTATTACAAAGGCGTCGCGGACACGATCGGTGTTGACGTCAAACTGCTCACGCCAGCTGAGATCAAGGAAGCCTGGCCGCTGTGCGAAACGGGTGACTTGCTTGGCGCCATTCAGCACCCGGACGATGGTTATATCCAGCCTGCTGACTTAACCCAGGCCTTCGCAATCGGCGCCCGTAACGGCGGCGCGGAGATCTATCGCAATACCGCCGTCACAGCCATCGAGCGTCAGGGCGACAAGTGGCTGGTCAAAACCGATAAGGGCGAGATCCTATGTGAGCATGTCGTCTCGGCGACGGGCAATTTCGCCCGCAAAACAGGCGCTATGGTCGGCCTCGATATCCCGGTCATTCCCGTCGAGCATCAATACATCGTCACCGAACCGCATCCAGCGATCCAGGCCCGCCACGCTGAGGAGCTGCCCGAGATGGGTGTCCTGCGCGAATCTGACTCGTCCTGGTACATGCGCGAAGAAAATGGCGGTCTCATCCTGGGCCCCTACGAGCCAGGTGCCCCATGTTGCTACGTTGACGGACCAAGCGATCAATCCGAATACGAACTGTTCCAGGAAGACCTCGATCGCATCGCGCCGCATATAGAAAGTGCCATCGCGCGCGTGCCAGCGTTCGGCGAGGTCGGCATCAAGAAAGTTTACAACGGTGCTATTGCTTATACACCTGATGGCTCTCCAATCATCGGACCAGCGTGGGATCTGCCCAACTTCTGGCTCAACGAGGGCCATTCCTTTGGCGTCACGGCTTCGGGCGGTGCCGGTTGGCAGCTGGCGGAATGGATCATCGGTGGCGAACCGACGATCGATATGATGGGCGTTGATCCGCGCCGTTTCGGCCCCTATGCAAAGCGTGGCTACCTTCGAGAAAAGAATGAAGAAGCATATGCCAACGTCTTCACCACCCATTATCCGGACGAAGAGCGTTCCGCTGGCCGGCCACTGAAAACATCACCATGTTACGAGCGCATGAAGGATCTCGGCGCCGTCTTCGGCTCGGTCTACGGCTGGGAACGCGCCAACTGGTTTGCCCCGGACGGCTACGAAGTCGACGCATCCGAACTCGGCCAGGACGACGTCCTGCTCAACCACAATCACGCACCGCCGCTCGCAGACGGCCGCATTGTCGAAAAATGGTCATTCCGGCGCTCCAACTATTTCGAGCATGTCGGCAACGAAGTCTGCAACGTGCACGAGAACGTCGGCTTGCTCGACATGAGCGCGTTCGCCAAATGCATGGTCAATGGCCCGGGTGCCAATGACTGGCTCGACGGTTTGCTCGCCAATCGCATTCCACAAAAGATCGGCCGCGTCGGTCTGTGTCATCTGTTGTCGGCCAACGGCGGTGTCCGCGCTGAATTCACGGTCTACCGCACTGGTCCCGAAAGCTTTTACCTGGTGTCAGCCGGCGCGTTCGAGCGTCACGACCACGACATCCTCGGAAAACTGCTGCCGGGCGATGGCTCCGTCACGATGGAAGCCTGCACAACCAAGATGGGCGTTCTGGTGCTCGCCGGCCCCCGCGCCCGCGATGTGCTGGCAAAGGTAACCGACGCTGACCTCTCAAACGCAGCCTTCCCATGGCTGTCCGGCCAGGAAATCAGTATCGGGTTGGCCGGCTGCCATGCGCTCAGGCTGAATTTCGTCGGCGAGCTTGGCTGGGAACTGCATCATCCACTCGAAATGCAGAACGTCATCTTTGATGAGCTCATGGCAGCCGGCGCTGAATTCGGTATCAAGCCGTTCGGCATTCGCGCCATGGATGCGATGCGCCTCGAAAAATCCTACCGGCTCATTCCACGCGAGCTGTCGATCGAGTACGCCGCCCTCGAATCCGGCCTCGATCGCTTCATGCGGCTCAACAAAGGTGAGTTCATCGGCTCGCGCGTGCTCGCCGAATGGCAGGCCCGGGGCTTCTCCTGGGGCTTCGCGACATTAACCGTAGACGGCATCGAAGACGCGGACCCACGTGGCAACGAGGCCATATACCTTGGCGACGAGCTCGTTGGCCGGGCGACATCAGGTGGCTACGGCTGGCGCATCGGCAAGACAATCGCCCTCGCGATGCTCAAGCCACATCTTGCCGTCGAAGGTCAAAAGCTGGAGATTTCCATCCTGGGCAAACGCTACCCAGCAACCGTCGTCGAAGAATCCCCATTTGACCCTACCAACGAGCGGCTCCGTGCTTAAATAACCATCCCAGCCGACAAGGCCACATTGACACCAGCTTGATCTCTAGACGTAATTGGAGATGATCCGCACTCACTCCGTCATTCCCGCGAAGGCGGGAACCCAAGCGTGTTGCCACAGGCGCAAAGGCCAGCGGTTGTCGCTTGGTATCGTGCCTTGGCGTCAAGGGAATGACGCAGCGTACAAAACTAATTTTTGCGTCATCCGCAGCCCGCGATTGAGGCGCATCACTATGACGAAGGTTGCTGAATTCGAATGACCAAATTTTCAGCTTTCAACGTGGCCCGAAATGCGTTCAGCGCATCGAAGAGCTGGCCGAAGCAATGGCGCAACCCGGAGCCGCGCGCATCCTATGACGCGGTCATCATCGGCGGCGGCGGTCACGGCCTTGGCACGGCTTACTATCTCGCCAAAGAACACGGCCTCACCAAGATAGCGGTCGTCGAAAAAGGCTGGATCGGCGGCGGCAACACCGGTCGCAACACCACGATCATCCGCTCCAACTATCTCTACGATGAAAGCGCCGGCATCTACGAGCACTCCGTCAAACTGTGGGAGAAGCTCTCACAAGAGCTCAACTACAACGTCATGTACTCCCCGCGCGGCGTCTTGATGCTGGCCCACAACGTCCACGACGTCCAAAGCTCGATGCGTCACGTCTATGCTGATCGTCTAAATGGCGTCGACAATGAATGGTTGAGCCCGGAAGAGTGCAAAGCCTTCTGCCCACCGCTCAACATCTCAAACAACATCCGCTACCCGGTCATGGGCGGTGCCCTGCAGCGCCGTGGCGGAGTTGCGCGGCATGACGCTGTCGCATGGGGCTACGCCCGCGGCGCTGATCGGCTCGGCGTCGACATCATCCAGAACTGCGAAGTCCTGCGCATTGACCGCGACGCAGCCGGCACCGTCTCAGGCATCGAAACCACCAGAGGCTATATCAAAACAGCCAAAGTCGGCGTCGTCGCAGCCGGACATACCAGCGTCGTTATGGAGCGTGCCGGGCTTAGAATGCCGCTTGAGAGTTTTCCTCTGCAGGCGCTTGTCTCCGAACCAATCAAACCGATATTTCCATGTGTCGTGATGTCAAACACGGTCCACGCCTACATTTCGCAATCGGACAAAGGCGAGCTGGTCATCGGCGCCGGCACCGATCAGTACATTTCCTACAGCCAACAAGGCGGCCTTCATATCGCGGCGCATACGCTTGAAGCGATCTGCGAGCTGTTTCCGCAGTTCCGGCGTATGCGCATGTTGCGCAACTGGGGCGGCATCGTCGACACAACCTATGATCGTTCGCCCATTCTATCGAAGACTTCGATTCCGGGCCTCTATGTCAATTGCGGCTGGGGCACTGGCGGCTTCAAGGCAACGCCCGGCTCAGCGCACGTTTTCGCAGCCTCCATGGCGAACGACGAGATGCATCCCATCGCAGCCCCCTTCTCGCTCAACCGTTTCCAGAGCGGCCGCCTCATCGACGAAGCCGCCGCCGCGGTGGCCCACTAATGACCGAGGCAAACCACTGCGATCTGCCACGAGAAAACGCGCCCCACCGTGAGAGAGCTCGCGTTCCCGGAATCGCACTCTTCGTGCGATATCCGGGGCCTTTCACTTTCGAGGGTTCCAGGACAGAGCTCGAATCACGTGTCCGACAAAGCCATGTCCTCGCTCCAGCATTTTCGTCATTCCCGCGAAGGCGGGAACCCAAGCAAACAACTGTAAGCTGGGCGCTCGCGGGAACAGAAGCGTTGCAACGCAACACAAAGAATGAACCAAGAGGCAGTAACCCATGTTGCTGATTAAATGTCCCCATTGTGGTGAGCGCCCGGAAATCGAATTCCATTGCGGCGGCGAAGCTCACATCGCTCGCCCGCTTGATCCATCCCAATTGGATGATGTGCAATGGGCCGAACTCTTATTCTACCGCGCCAACACCAAGGGCGTCATGGCTGAACGCTGGAACCATCTGCATGGTTGTCAACGCTGGTTCAACGCGTTGCGCAACACGGTCAGCGACAAAATCTTGAGGACCTACATGATGGGTGAGCCCCGTCCCTACATCGGCGGCGAGGCCCAAGGCGCTGCCACCGGCACATTGTCCTACCCAGCACCCGGGGAGCGTTCAAAATGAGTCATGCGAACCGGCTGGCCGGTCGAGGCCGCATCGATCGCTCGAAGCCAATCATCATTCAATTCAACGGCCGCGAAGTCCCAGCCTACCACGGTGATACCGCTGCCTCGGCACTGATTGCAAACGGCATCCTGCATGTCGGGCGCTCGTTCAAATACCATCGCCCGCGCGGTGTACTGGCAGCCGGCGCCGAAGAGCCAAACGCACTTCTCGACATTGACCGCGGCAACGGCCGGCGCGATCCGAACAACCGTGCAACCGTTGTTGAGGCATTTGACGGCCTCGTCACGCGCAGTCAAAATCATTGGCCATCGCTGAAGTACGATGTCGGCACACTAAACGATATGGCATCGCCGTTGTTTTCAGCAGGCTTCTACTACAAGACATTCATGTGGCCATCGGCCGCCTGGAAACGCGTCTATGAACCCGTCATCCGTCGCGCAGCCGGTCTTGGCAAAGCACCAACCGTCCCGGATCCGGATCGCTACGTGCACAGCCACGCCCACTGCGACGTGCTAATATCAGGCGCTGGGCCAGCAGGCTTGGCAGCCGCACTTGCTGCTTCCGTTGATGGTAGCCGACGCATCATTATCGCCGACGAACAAAACGAATTCGGCGGCACCCTGTTGCACGATCTAACATCCACGATCGATGGCCTCAGCGCATCCGACTGGGTCGCGCAAACTGTCGCCACGCTTAGCCAGCGGTCCAATGTCCGCATGCTGCCGCGCACCACCGTGGTCGCCTACTACAACCACAATCACATTGCGCTCAATCAGCGTTTAACCGACCACCAGAGCAATCCATCCAAGGGCATGGCACGCGAACGGCTCTGGCAGGTGCGCGCTGGCGAAGTGATCGCAGCAACCGGCGCGCATGAACGCCCACTTGTGTTCGCTGGCAACGACCGTCCTGGCATGTTGCTTGCCGATTCACTGCGTGCCTTCATCAACCGCTACGGTGTCACGCCCGGTCGGAACGTGGTGATCGCAACCTCAGGCGCATCAGCCTATCAAGCGGCCATTGATGCCAAGTCAGCCGGCCTGTTCGTCACCATCGTCGATTATCGTAAGCGCGACGAGATCGGCGATGAGCGTCTGCTCGCAACACAGGCCGGCATCGAGATCCTCGACAATCATTCGGTCATCGGCTCCACCGGCCGCACTCAAGTCACCGGATTGATCGTGGCACCGAAAACCGCCAGTGGGGGTGTCGGCGACGTTCGCACGCTCAACTGCGACGCGGTCGGCATGTCCGGCGGCTGGACGCCGGTGGTTCATCTCGTATCGCAGTCGCGCGCCAAGCTCGTGTTTGATACGGCGCTCGACGCGTTCATACCAGGAGAGGCCTATCAGTCCGAGCGCAGCGCCGGTGCCTGTCGCGGTGTCTATGCTTTGGATGAGTGCCTGGCCAACGGCCATGAAGCCGGCAGCGGCGCGGGGGCAGCGCCGAGCGCCAAGTCATCTGAGGCAACAGGCTTCGAGCCCGTACGCTTGATGCCGACCAACCGTCAAAAACTCCGTGACAAGGCTTTCGTCGATTTCCAAAACGACGTCACCGCAAAAGACATCAACCTTGCCGTGCAGGAAGGCTTCCAGTCGATCGAGCACGTTAAGCGCTACACCACAACCGGCATGGCGACGGATCAAGGCAAGACGTCAAACATCAATGCACTTGGCATTGTCGCAGGTGCCCTTGAGCTCACACCACCCGATGTCGGCACCACGACGTTCCGGCCACCTTACACACCAACAACGTTCGGCGCTTTTGCCGGGCAGGCGCGTGGCGTCTTGTTTGATCCTGAGCGGATCACGCCGATGCATGATTGGGCAGTGAAAAAAGGCGCCAAATTCGAAGATGTCGCCCTATGGAAACGGGCCTGGTACTTCCCACAAGGCCGTGAAACGATGCATGACGCGGTGCAACGTGAATGCCGTGCGGTGCGTGAAAGCGTCGGCATTTTCGACGCCACTACTCTTGGCAAGATCGAGGTCGTCGGGCCTGACGCAGCCGAATTCCTCAACCGCATCTACACCAACAGCTGGCTCAAACTAAAGCCCGGCCGTTGCCGCTACGGTCTGATGCTCAAGGAAGACGGTTACATCATGGATGATGGCGTCGTGGCCCGGGTCGCCGATGACCGCTTCCATATAACAACGACCACGGGCGGCGCCCCTCGTGTTCTCGGCCATATGGAAGACTATCTCCAGACCGAGTTCACCGACCTCAAACTGTCGCTAACATCGACAACCGAGCAGTGGGCCGTGATTGCCGTCCAAGGTCCGAACGCGCGCGATGTCGTCGCCCCGCTCGTATCAGATATCGACATGTCCAATGATGCTTTCCCGCACATGAGCATGCGCGAAGGAAAGGTCTGCGGCGTACCCTGCCGGCTCTTCCGCGTATCATTCACCGGCGAGGCTGGTTACGAGATCAACGTGCCATCAGACTACGGCGAGGCTGTCTGGGAAGCGGTCTATGCCGCTGGCCAACCCTACGACATCACGCCGTACGGTACTGAAACCATGCACGTGCTGCGCGCTGAAAAAGGTTTCATCATTGTCGGTCAGGAAACTGATGGCACCGTGACGCCGGAAGATGTCGGGCTCTCAGGCTTGGTCTCCAAGGTCAAAGCCGACTTCGTTGGTAAGCGCTCTCTGGCCCGGCCGGATCTGGTCGCCGAGGGCCGCAAACAATTAGTCGGCCTGCTCACGCTTGATCCCGATGTGCTGCTCGATGAAGGGGCGCAGATTGTCGATGACCCGCAGGCAGCACTGCCCATGCCGATGCTGGGTCACGTTACGTCGAGCTATGTCAGCCCGAACGTCGCCCGCGGTGGCACTGGCGATCCGCAACAGTCAGGCGATGGTCGATCGATTGCCATGGCCATGATCGCGGGTGGACACAGCCGTGTCGGCACACGCCTTTACGCGACCACCCGTGAAGGCTTCACCGAAGTGCAAGTAACCAAACCGGTGTTTTTTGATCCTGACGGAGGACGTGCCAATGTCTGATCATGAGATGATCGCCGAACGGCGCGATGTGTTTCACGCCGTTGATAATCTGACCAAGCCCTCCAACAACGAGAGTTGCGCGATCAGCGTCGCAGCACCGGCCCTCAGGTTTGGCCTGCGCATGGATGCAACCGCCGCTGCCGCAGCAGGCAAGCCTGCCGGTTTCGATCTTTCACAGTCGATCAATAGTCTTCGCCAGTCAGTTGCCGATGCTGCTTCTGGTCGCCTCAGTGCACGCCTCGGACCTGACGAATGGTTGTTGATCGCCGAAACGGGCGCCGATGCCGCCGAAGCTCTCATGGCTGGCCTTACTGCCGACTTGGGCGACGTAGCGCACACACTGGTCGATGTCAGTCATCGCAACCTGGCGATCGAGCTAACAGGCTCTGCCGCCGCCGACGTTCTCAACACCGGATGCCCACTCGATCTCGGAGACCAGGCGTTCCCGGTTGGCACGGCCACGCGAACGTTATTTGCCAAGGCTGAGATCATTCTTTGCCGATGCGAAAATGTCGGGCAACAGCCGCTATACCGTGTCGAATGTTGGCGCTCATTCGGTCGCTATATGCATGCCTATTTGCAAGAATCAGCCGAGCTGATCGGGGCCCGCGTCTGAGCCCAGCTGGTCGCGCCGATTAATGCTCTGTTGTTCAATCACACAGAGTGGGCTGCCGCGTCTCCACAGACGGCACGAAACTTGAACCCATCATTGTTGAAAACAAGAACGCCGCGTAGGTCGGCCCATCGTGTTGAGAGGCCAGCGGTAGCAACAAGATCGGTTTGCCATGGCGCGCGCAATCAAGGTCCGTTCGAAGCGCAAAGAGGTGCAAGCATCAACTCGGCTTTCGATCGAAAGTGCGCAGCCAAGCTTCACCGACGCATTTCTCGGCAGCTGGATTGATGATCGCCTGGGCGACACAGAAAATCGTCTACTCGTGCTGCTCAATATCAGTTGGCCTCCCATCGACGATTTGCCTGGCGGTTGCAATGCCACCACCGCAGTTGCAGCGATCACCTCCCATAACGGCTATGCAATACGTCGGCGGGGCAATCAGGTCATTGGCGTCTGGGGGCTGCGGCAGTGCGATCCAGCAGACCCGAAACGCGCAATGTCGGCAGCCCGGACCATTTGCAAAGATGCCCCTCAGCTGCATGGCGTGAGATGCCTGCTCCACGTGAAAAAGGTCTCAGTCGCAAAGGGGGCGCAGGAAGACCCTGACGATGCAATCGTGCTGGCATTTGCCGGTGTGCTCGATGGAGCGCAAGTGTTGGCGTCGATGCCGGATGCAATCGTTGCGACTGAAACCTTCAAAGTTACATGTGGCCTCAAAACTGACTTGCTACCAATCAGCGTGCCTGGAGCTTGGACAGGCCGGGACGCGTCAGTATTGTACGCACTCGCTGTATGTCCAACCCACACCACTCGCAAAGCTCTACCGCTTACAGTAGTACCGCCAGTTGCTGGACCACTGGCCTGGGCCTCGCGGATCGACGCCTTGGATGATTTGAAACCGCTGATCATTGCAGCCGCCATCGTTGGGCGCGTATTCACGCTCGATCTGCTGGCCCGCATGCTCGGAATGGAGCGCCAACGCCTGTCAGTTGCGATAGCAGCATTGCAGGCCATGGCGTTAATTAGCGAAGAGCCATCATCAAACAATGTCGAGCGGTTCTCATTCATTGACCAGGGCTGTTCAACGCTAACTACATGAAGCGATAATTGAGCGGCCGTGTGATGTCGAGGACGTTGTGCCACATGGCCTGCGAGATATTGTTTTCGCCGTTGGCACGCAGGATATTGAGGGCGAAGCTACGTACCCTGGC
>CAJQQK010000031.1 GCA_905480435.1 uncultured Hyphomicrobiaceae bacterium
CTTGGCCCAAGGCCGTAAAACTCAAACAGAGCATTTTTAGTCCGTTGCTGAGGGATATGCGGCGGAGCTCTGCTGCAGATACTCACTGCCGGCCTTGAGCCAACTCGAACCAGAGCACTTGCAGCATT
Source organism: uncultured Hyphomicrobiaceae bacterium (assembly GCA_905480435.1). Classification (GTDB taxonomy): domain Bacteria; phylum Pseudomonadota; class Alphaproteobacteria; order Rhizobiales; family Hyphomicrobiaceae; genus CAJQQK01. Next base: position 129 of record CAJQQK010000031.1, read on the forward strand.
TTGAAGAATTTGGATACGGTGCAAAGTTGCCGTGACCGGCTCTAACTTCGGCATCTGGCCTGACTGCGAAAGGGTCGGAGTGGGAAGATCTCATGATTTGGGAATTGTCATTTCTGTTCTGTTGCTATTCAAACGCCTGAGTGGGCCGCCGACTATTTCTTGGGAGAACCGATTTAACCACAGTAGTTGGATGGTAGTTGTCTAAGTGTCAATTGCTCCACGTGTCTTACGCTTGTTCCAGTATGGTGATTTGCATTTTGGGCAAACGTTCGGATGACGTAAGGAGCGAGGCCACCATTGATGGCAGCAGCGCAAGCAAGTTAATTGGTCAATTCTTTGATCTTCCATGTTTTGCCATTGTTTAGATTTTCACATATTTTGACGGCTTGAGTTATCGTCTCTGCCCATGCTTGAGCTTTGTCGGTTGTGAGAGCGCCGGTGGCTGGAACGTTGATGAGCCACTTCTCTTCTTTTGGGGACTCTTGAAACAATGATCGATCGTAGATGCAATCTATCGAGCAGTCATAGTAGATGTGTTCAGTTGTGAAACTATTCTTATCTACAAAACTCTCTACTTCATATGGCTCGTCAATTCCTTCAAAGTGTAGTTCTTGCATAATTTATTGTTCAAAACTTGTATACCTATAAGTATATACCTATGGGTATATAATATCAATTGTAAATTATCACCAGAGCACAGTTTTGCTAATTTGCAAAAAAGAATTCGTATGCGCTTTTTATTTATAAAGCGCCCTTGAGGTTGAAAAAGACTTTGTTGAGCGGCTGTTGTGGTGTGGTTGAGTGGATCAAATTAAGCTGGAGATGTCACGGGCTGTGTGGATGATGCGAGCGATCGTTACTGTGTCCGACAAACGATCGTAACTATAGAAGATTAGGTGTTGGTGAGAGACTACGTAGCTGTATCTTTCATCGTAGCGACGGCCTAAAAATGGATAAGCGCCGGTGCGTTCGCAGGTGGCTTTTATGAGATTTAAGTAGTGTTCCGCTGCTGTTGAGTTGTCAGTCGCTATGTAATCGAAGATGTCTTGAAGGTCGTTTTGGGCGGTCGGAAGATACGTGATTTTAGTAGCCATAGACTACTCAGAATTAGACCGGCCTTTTAACGCAGTGAAAACTTCATCATGCGAGATAGGATCGCCGGATGCTTCAGCATCGGCGAGCATCTTGTCGATAGTGCCACGTGTGGCCGGATCAGTATCAATCGCATCGTAGAGGCGATTGAGTTCTTGCTCTTCGGCTCGGTTATCGAGGGCTTGAGTACCCGGCTGGGTTGGTGGATTAGTCATATAAGAAATTTAGCACAAACGTCACGATTTTGCATGCTGCTCCCCTGCTCCAGAGGTTAGACAGGTATCGATATCGGAAAAGTCGAGCTGTGCGTCATCTGTCAGAGTGACGGTGGCCATAGATGGTTAGCTGGATGCTCGTTTTTCAAGTTCAGCGATGACGGTGTCGCCATCGACGAGGTCGCCTCGAGCAACACTTTCACGAGGTTTCTCAACAAACGGTTTCACCCATGCGAAATCATCGTCAGCAATATTTTTCATGTGCGCTACGGCAACTCGCAGTCCGTCTTCAACGGAAGGCAGAGTACCAGCGTCAACCTGTTGCTGGAGCCAGGTGCGTTGTTCTTTTGTAAGGATGACGGCCACGGGGTCAGACTAGCATCATTTCGATGGTAGGTCGTCAGTCCCCTACTGTCGCTGGATCGCGAAGAGTTCGTGGTCAGAAGTCTTCGATAAAGACGTACTAAGCATCGATGTCGATGTCTTGTAACTGCTCGATTTGAGGTGACGAGATTGCGGTGAGGCGCTCTGTAGTCCCGGTCTGGAGGTCGGTGATGAGCAGGTCTCTCCCCTTCCCTGCTACGGCAGCGAGATCGGTTGCGAAAGATGCGTTAGTGTGTTGTTGAGTGATCATAGGTTGAGTTCATTGATGTGAGTAATTTGGCTCGGCGTTGATGATGTAATTTTACCAAGCGTCGTTGATCTGGATAGTTGTCAAAACTTGGGTGTTTGGTCTGGTTGAGAACGGTGTTGGGATGATCGATAGTCTTCTGTTTGTTTAGGGGTAAAGAATTGTGGTGGTTTGATTGGGACGATTTCGACGGTGTTGGGTTTTGTTGCTTCGGTGAGTTGTGTCTTGAGTTGGACATCGGCCGGGAGTAGCGCTCTGGCTTCAGTATAGGCTGCGAGTAGGTTGGAATTGGCGTCTTTAAGTTTGAATATTTCCCTCCAAGATACTGTGAGGTCATCTACAAGGTCGGCGTACTGTTCGGCGTGATCTGTTTGAAGCTTTGAAAGTGTGGCTGTGTGGTCTTCACGATCGCTGTCGCGGGCTTCGATTGCTTGATCACGTTTTAGCTCGGCTTCGGTGAGGCGCGTCTTGTATTCGTTGGAGTGCTCCTTGACGAGGTCGAACATTTCTCTGGGGACAGCGTTGGTGGGCGTTGCGGTGGGCGTTTGGAGGGCGATTGGCTTAACTGGTTCATCCTTTGACGGTTGTGCCTCTGACGTAGTTTGAGTGGCGGTTGAGGGCGTTTCGATGGGCGACGCTGTTGTTGGGAGGGCGTCGCCTTCAATAGGGATCATGTATGGCTTAGTGCGTGCTATTGCTAAGAGGTCTGAGAAGATTTTGTCATCAGGGTCGAGAGCAGACTTTGAGGCATGTTTGTCGTGATCGTTCGGGTCTCCTGTTTTATCAAGAGCAAGGCGTTTGATCTCGTTGGCGTATGCGTCGATTGATGGGACTTTGATCAGGACTTCTGCGCCACCACCGTCACGAGGTGAACGCCGGCCATCGAGTTTAAGGTATTCTTTGACGAGCTTCTGGGTGTATCGGTCTTTTAGTAGGATATCGTGGTGCTCGAGCAAGTGGATGCGAGTGTCGGATATTGTCTTAAGGGCGACGCCAGGAGACGCCCATTCATCGAACTCCTTTTGATCTGAAGTTTTTGTTGAGCCATCCGCCTTGGCGTCGCTCCCCGCCGCTGTAGCGTCGCCGTCGTGCGCTGTTGAGGTATGGGCGTCGCCTTCCTTCGAAGATGTGTTTGGTTTTAAAGGAACACCCTCTTTGAGTTGGGCGTCGCTCGCCGTCGCCATAGAGTTCTCAGAGGCCTCAGTTGGCCAGTGCAGTTGGTTGTTCATTACTCTTGATTATAACACGATAGGAGTATTGTCCTTTAGAATGCTCGGCGAAACCGTGGGTAGGGAAGGCGATCAAAATAGTCATCGGAATGTTGGTCGGAGAGTGGGAGGCTGTCCATCATCCAACGATGCAAATCATCATGGTCGTCATAGTTTCGGCGATTTGGCGGACGCTTGGTACGTGGCTTGTTGAGAGTACCTGGCAGTGATTTTTCAAAAGCCTTGGCGGTCTGGAAAGGATGCCATTTTTCACCTGGCTTGAGCTTCTTGGGAAGCGGCGGCAGTGGGATATAAACAGTGGTTGGAACTTCAACGTAAATGGTTTTGTTCGCTTGAACCACTTGAGACTTGATGAGGGGAATGCCGGTGAGTTCGGAAACGCTGTAGAGACCGAGTACCGAGACGCTAAACATTACCGCAAGGTAATTAAGGATGTAGACAGCAGCTGTGCCGACGTTTGCGGCAAGGTTTTGAGTTTGCTGTATCGGCATGATGATGGCCTCAAAAAATATCGTCGAAGATGTGATTGAGGAGTAAGGCGGTTGTTAACACTCCGGTGATGATCAGTCCGGAATAAACACCCAGCACAAAACCGGCTTGCAAGACGCGAGGGTCAGTTCGTGGCGGTGGTTTGATGGTGGGCTTTTGAGTGTCAGGCGGCACCTTCTGTGGAGCTTGCCACAGTGACAGTAAAGCGATGATGAGGTTTGTCACCTTGAGGGCGCAGAGTAGTAGGGAATACAATATTGGATTGAGAGGTTTCGGATCTACGTATGTAGGCTTGGATGGGCGAGGGTGTTCGATGATCATAATGAGTTCCGATAAATTGGTCGGTGGGTGGAGCAAGGTTTCAAGCAAATGACAGAGTAGATTACGTTGTGGCGGATGCCGATTGTGTCAGTGAAGTTCTGAGAACTTGGTCGGTTCTGTTGCGGGTGTGGATGTCTGGGTGGCGGAACGTGTTTTATTGGCATACGTATTTTCCTTGGATGAGTTTGGAAGGAGAGTGGTGTGTTCGTTGTTTCCGTCGCGGCAGTCCAACTGAAGTAGATCAGGGGCGTTGCGTAGGGCGTCGCTCTCGGCAAACAAAAACATCGAAGCATCTTGGAGATTGAGGCATCGGAGTGCGTCAATCATGGTATCGATGCGCTGTTGACTGGTGGTCAAAGTGACAAAGCGTATGTTGCCGAGGGCGTACCGTTTGCCCTGGAGGTTTGCTCGAAAGCCTGCCTCGTAGGCTACATATTTGCGTATAACCGACGTTTGATTGTTATTGGTTCTGACGACGGGCTCTGTGCGTCGGTCGCACTCCACCCAGAAGTAGAAGCGCTTGCGCAGTTGGGTGTGGTCTAAGCCAAAAACGTAATCGGGTTTGGTAACGAGATTTCGAATGGTGCCGTTGGTGTCTTGTGTACGTGCTCGCCAGGCCCAAGGATGTTGGTCGTGCAGAGTACGTGGCGGAGAAGCAGCCAAGATTTCGCTTGATGAAATCGGAAGGATATGCGGTTGGTTTTCCGGAAGAAACTCAACCGCGTCAGCAACGTCACCGATGCGCAAGGTGTGCTGAAGGTGGGGTCGTTGGACGAGGCGGTTTTTCTGCGTCCAATTACTCTTGGGCATGTTGTAGCCGAGGCGCTCACTCAAGAGGGAAGCGCCAGCATTACCGAGAGCGTAGATGTAATGGGTACGGCCGAGTTGGAGGTGGTCAAGTTCTTGCGCCCTTGGTCGATCGACGTAACCGTGATCGAAAAGGTGACGTAGGCGCTCCGCATGTTTTTTAGGAGAGCGCTGGGGGAAACGGCGATGGATATCGTCTGCCCGACGATAGGTACGACTGGCTATGTATGCGATAACAGAGACATCGAGCTCTTGAAGCTGGATCTTGCCGCGTTTGTTGCGGTTGAACATTTTGCGGGTCATCGTGGGTACCGTCAGTAGCTATCGCCGTCGTTGTCGTTAGGCTGATGATTAGGGCGGGGTTGGTACGTGCGGGTTTGGTCAGGATTGCTGACCAGGCGGCGATTGCGTTCAAGCAAACGTTGGTAGGCCTCAGCTGGCATGCGAGGACGCCGCTCAGCCTGAAGGAATGGAATTTTGATGGTGGTTGCCGTAGGTGTCAGGTTGCGCACAAAAAGAGACCACTCGGCATGAGAGGAAGTCTTCTGAGGCGACATCAAAAACTCGGGTGTCGTATGCATGTTACGGGCTAAGGCGCTAGCGTCTGCTTCGGGGAGTTTTCCAGCTAAGCGGACAGCCGGTACGCCAGTGACGGGTGCAAAGACGCCATGCTTTTTGAGCTGGGCGACATCTTGATGGATGATGTGGAGAGGTAGCGCCAGTTTACGTCCCTGATACAAGAGGGTTTCGATTTGATCCTCAGCACCGGAAAAATATTCGTGGGCTTCGTCGATTATGGCGACGGCCAAACGACGTTCGTTGCGCTGGATAAAATTTCGAGCAAGAGCGGCTTGGAGCAATTGAGAAATCCAGAATTTCCCAAACATGGAACTCCATTCAGGCTGAAGCGTACTTTTGGCTGTATCCACGAATACAACCTTGCCGTCGTTAAGGGCGGCGCCAAGGTCAAATTTATTTTCTGAGTTGGCGAAGATACGCTCAAAGAGTTGGTGTGAAACCAAATGTTGCAAGCGTTGTTTAATGTGCTGGCGCGTCTGCGCGTAGATTGATTTGTCTTCGTAAAGTTGGGTGATGAATTCTTGGACGTTTGGTGGCAACTCTTCAAGAGCGTCAAGATGTTCGCTGGGGTCATCGAGCAACCGTATCACTGTGTGAATGTCGGCGCCCTCAATTTGCAAGATCCAGGTTGAAAGATACCGGAAGACGGATTGCATTTTGCCTGTGAACTCAGTGCCCAATAGTGCCCGCGCGACAAACATAAGCGATTGAATAACAGTCTCAAGATAGATGATGCGGTCGTGATTGTTTAAGCGCTCAGCAAGAGTGCGGTTCCAGCCAAATAAATTGAGCGTGGGGGGTGATTGATCAGCTGGTGAGAGAAAGATGAAGCGATCATCGAAGTCTGGATGAAACTCCTGCAATTGACTGATGACGTTGAGCATGTCGGCTTGGCTGTCTTGGATAAACAAGCCGGGTCGCTCGGGGTGATCGAGATATTGCAGGATGAGACTTTGGCAAAGTTGGGTTTTGCCGTGTCCCGGTGGTGCAATGATGTGCACCATTTCGCAAAGCGTGTTGCGATCAATTATTAGGTCAACCTCAGTGGTAAAGAACTGTAAAAACGGCGTACCTGATAAGTATTGCTCAATAAGATCTTGTGGCGTCGCATTTTGGTCGGCTGGCCATTTTATTCGCTGCGGATCTTTTGCCACTTTGTCATAGGGGAGGCGTGATACAGTGAGGATGTTTTTTAGGATCGCGTCGCCAATCGATTGACCAGGACGCGGTGTCGGGTCGTGCGGATCAGAAGCCTGAGCGCAAAGCGTTCGTACTATCCGATCAATAACCTGAACCGGATCAGCAACCAATGAAATCAAGGGTGCCTTGAATGTAAGGGCTGGTGCTTGCGGTCGGTGTTGCGGTAGCGCACGTGCTAGATGCTGCAATAGTTGCGTTGTGTCCTGACGCCAATTGCTAACCAGGTCAGTCTCAGCAGCGAAAAATGCAGCTCGGTCACTGAGTTGATTGCGTAGATTGTATGCAGCAAGCGGTTCATTTCCTACTACCTGTTGCGGGGCGACGTACAGCGTCGTTAGGGCGTCGCCAACCAGGTTTGCGGCCAGAGCCGGAAATGCAGCGCGAATGGCGGGTTGGTATGGATCGATACCCAGTGCCTCAGAGACAAAGGTATTAGCGATTGTTCGCCGAGCAGTGGGGGAGTGATACTGAGAATTCGCAATCAGGCGCGTAAGGTCAGCGGAAAGTTTGTCTGAGCGGGCTTGGTTTTGCGTTGCGATGGTAGTGTTGCGTGCGAAAACTGATGGGCGGCGAATTCGTGAAGAGACGATGCGAGCCATTAGTGCCTCCTCAAAATGCGATGCGGGTTAGCCCAATGGCGCGGTGGTATTTGGTCGACGACTTCTTCATCGTCGGCAGCGTAGATTTGTTCGCGGGCGGTGGTAAAAGCCAAGGCGTCGGTGACTTGCTGATGAAGCAAATCAAATGAAGTTCGAATAATATTTTCGCAATCCAACAGCTCGGTTAGATTGGGTGAGGAAATGGTCGTACCCGAGAGGGCGTCTCGAACCGTGATGGTCAATGAGAGATGAGAACGGGCGGAGTAGTAGAGACCGGCGACGGTGTCGGCTATTAATTTGGTAGCCTCGACAGTTCGCAAACATGAACGAGCGTGAGAGCGTTCGAAGGCTCGCCGTGAACGCTCACTCAACTGTTCTGCTTCTGGAACCGTATAAAGCGGCAAAGTATAAAAATTGTGCTGCTCAATGATGGTGAGTTCTTCATCATTACAGTCGAGATGGATACCAGCGACGTATTCGTTGTCACCCCAAAAATTTGTTTGCAGGTCGCGTTGCAAAAGGATGTTCATGACAGATCTACTTTCTTCTATTTGTAGGCGGACTGGAAAACGGTGCGGGCGTTTTCATGATGAGCCGGTGTGAATTGCCAAATGCAGCGACGATGGTGGCAATGAAGAAGCGGAAGGCGGTCATCGATTGGCTCCCTCATGTGGTTTGAGGTCGGCTTCGTAAATGGTGTAGGTGGTAGAGATGTCGATGTCGCACTCATCGAACGGATTGATGGGGATGGTAATTTTAGTAAAGGACTGAGGGTGCTCCTGGATCGTGACGACGACGCGATCATTTGCATAAATTTGGACGGCGACGTTGTCGGCCAGAGTTTGGGTCATACGCATGATACGTGATCCTGATGTCAGAGTGGGTTCTAAGCGGAGATCGGTGAGATCTACTCAGTGGGTTGCTCAGCCGTTGTCTCGGTTTGGATGGGAGTAGGTTTCTGCCGCGCCCGTTTTTGTTTTGACGAATTGCGCTTGCCGTTTTTCGCGATGAGCTGGTAATCCATGCCAAGCTCTTTGAGGGTGTCTATGGCTTGATTGGCTTGACTAATGGCAGCGTCGTGAGCCTCATCGATAAGGCGCTGACGTTGCTCCTCGAGGTCTTTGATTTGGTCAATTACACTGTTGGACATGTTGGTCTCCTGTTGGTTCATGGTGTTATTTCTTTCGCTTGGGCGCACCACCAATTTCGTGGGTGAGCTGAGAGGCGGTTTGATCACAGTCCTTGAGAAACTGTTTGCCCGTTGATCCGAAGTCTTTGACGGTTTTGGCGATTGCGCCTGCCCATCCTTTTGCCTCGTGTTTAGTGAGCTGGTTGGTGGGGATGAGGTTGCCTTTGTCGTCGACGATGTAGTTGATCTTCATGTTGGTTTCCTTTGGTTAGGCAGCTAAGGTCGTTGGTTGGCGATCACAGATCGGACAACTGGGGCGGGGAAGAATGGTGACGGTGCGATCAGGAAGAGCTCCATCGAGATAAAAAGTCTTGAGGTTCCATTCGCGACCGCGCGTGCCGACAAAGGTGTCGGCGGCGTATCCCATCCAGCCGGTAGTGATGGCAACAATGTCGCCGGTTGACGGCAAGGCGCAGGGGTAGCTGCCATCGTTTTCGAACTGCGGGAACATGCACAGCCAACAGGTTTCGCTAGGCACTTGGGTCATGACGTAGCCGCTGCTGCTATCGATCGCGAAGCCAGCAATGATGGCTGGAATGTTGTGGCGATACGCCCAGGCAGAAACAGCACGGCGAGCAGTGTTGTTGTCTACCCCGCAAATGACGAGATCGATGCCGGGATGCTCGACGTCATCGAGGTCGAACAACTCTTGAAAGCGGTTCGGGTACCCTACAGTTGTAAGCGGAAACGGTGCGTTCGAGCAGAGTTGCTTGGCCAGGATAGTTGCTTTGTATTTGCCAACATCTTTGGCGCTAAATGGTTGGCGCGGAATGTTGCTGAGGCTGACGACGTCGTCATCACAATTCTCAATGTGACCGGCACCCTTATTCATACATTGGAGAGCTGCATAAGCGCCGAGGGAGCCAGCGCCGACGATAAAGACCGACGTGTTCTGCCATTTTTCGTATGAGTAGCCGGGCAGTTTGTTTTGCCGGTCGTTGATTTCGTTGATCAGTGTCGGTGCCTGACCAGGTGTGGAATAGCGCTTCGGACGCTTCCTAAGGAAAGAGAGCATGGGGTTTCTCCTTGATGTCGATTTTGATGATTTTTTCGCGCGGTTCGTTTTCAACCAGCGTGACGCCATCGCCGTAGACGGTGAGGTCGAAGTCGGCTTCGGTGTTAAAAATTCGGAACCATCCGTCGCGGGAAAAAATGCCACCCAACATGTGGGGGAGGCCAAACGAGACCATGGTGGCCTGATGTTTCAGATCAACGGCTGAGGGAGTTGTGCCGTCACGACCGATACACGGGTGGTTATGAAACATTCCCAGCAAGTCGTGTTTAAAGTGCGTGTGGAGCTGGTCAATGAGTTGGTTCTTCTTGGCTTCATCTGCTTTGACAAACACAGCGGTTTGTTCGGACATCGGTACCTTATGCAGCGTGTCGAGAACGATATCGCCGGTTGGTGTGTGCACACCGGAAACGATGACCACCCGTTCGTGACCATTCGGATCGGTGGTGCAGTAGTCGTAGAGTTCATAGACGAACAGTGAGCCGATGACGTAGTGACGACGGTTAGGTTTGACGTCTTTACGACTGCCGTTACCAAGATACTTTTGCAGTTGTCTTACAGCTCCAAGCGCTTCTTGAGAGTAGGCAAACGCCTGCTCGATTTCCTCGGGTGAAGCTTTGGCTTGCAAGATTGGATCGAGCTTGGTTTGAACGTTGCGCATGAGGAAATCGCGGCTACGTTCGATGTCACGTGTAGCGAGATCAGGTTTAGGTCGTAACAAGTTCAACATCGTCTCTGCTCCTATGAATATTTGCCCGCAAGCGCTTGGCTCAAAATTTGCTCGACGTAACCGATGGCCGCGTCGGCTGAATTGTCTGCGTAGTGGTTCATGTGAAGCCAGTACCAGCCACCGTCGCGGCGACCGAGACACGCTGACTTTGGATGATCCCAAATCGCGTCAGGCGGGTCTTTGATGAAAATGTCGAAGCGGTCGCCGGAGATAACGATGCGTCCGGGGTAGGTGCCACCCGCCTTGGTGACATAGCTGCCGAAGAGCTCGTTTCCGCGTTGGCGCCAGCCGCGCAGCTGTGAGTGCGGGATCGATTGTCTTTTTACCGTGCGAATTCCATTACGGATGACGTTTGTGGGCACCTGGGCGTGCACTTGCACGCCCTTGACTGCCCGACCACGGTTGGCTGGTTGTGACGCTTTCGGCTGGGTAACGTTTGGACGTTTTTCGTCCTTGAAGGCGTCAGCGATACCAGTGATGAAAGTGGTCAGATTGCTCATGCCGCCGCCGCCTTTCCGGCCGTCATGGCAGCACCGAGACGAAGCGTTGTTCCATCCTCAACCTTGGCGTACAGATCGTCTCCCGGTTGGAATACGATCTCCTCGGAATTTGGGTCTGACAGCGAAAAATCGCCCGGTGCAAATCCGAGCGATGTGATCACATCGCTACATGTGGTGGCGGGTTCGATCTGCACGGTTTGGACACCGAGCTCAGTATTGCCGATCGGTTTAATCGTCAGCGTTTTTAGTAGTGTGTCGGTCATGGTCTATCTTTCTTTTTAGGTTGAAACTGGTGCGGGTAGGCTGGCTGGTGTGGCGCCTCCTTTGGTTTGATTGAACGATGTCGGGGTTCACTTGGATGATGCCGGAGCCGCGTGGAGGTCGAGGATCAACCGGAGCATGTAGACGGCGGTGCCATCGATGTATTCTTCACGGTCGTAGGGCTTGAGTGCATGCCGGAGCCGCGTTGCATATTCGGAGGCTGGCTCGTTTGGTTTTTGGGGAAGAGCCAGCTTGGTACCGACGTTGAGGAGGTCGTCCAGTTTTTCCGAGCCGCTCGTTCCATTGGAGTAGCGCAGGCCTTTGCGGGCTACCTGGTAGACCGCGATCGGTGTGCAAATGTCTTGGGTCGGATTGCGTTTGCTTCTGTCCTTGGACTTGGGTCGGGCGGTTGACATTGGGTGGCTCCTTGGTTTGGAAAGACGTGTCGCATTTGTGTGTAGATGACATGTACACAAATTTGAGGTATAATCAACCAGGAAGAAATGCGGTGGCGATTGCGTTCGCTGAAAGCGGATCTTTCTAACGTTGCGCCGGTCTCTGAAAGAGGTCGGAGATTGGCGCTAACGTTGGAAAGGAAAACGATGGGATTGTCAGTTCCGCCAAAGGCAACGATCAGACGAATTCTCGCATTGATTGAAGAGCATTCGGAATTGAACGGTGCGGAGGTATTGAAGCTTGCACCGGAGCTGCACAGAAGCACCGTCTATACGACCCTCGACAGGCTTGAGGCAGTACGCGCTTTGCAATCAAGCGAAGAGTGTGGAACGAGCAAACGGACACGACCATTGAGAATATACTCTTTGACAGAGTTCGGCGTCGGCGTCCTTCGATTAAGCGAAGTGCACGATAACCTGGAGAAAGATTGAGTTATTGTTGCAATAAAAAAAAGGGCGACCGCAAGGCCGCCCTTTTTATTATCGTGAAGGTGGAAAGAATTGATCAAAAAGTTGTTGGGAGATTTTGACAGGCCAGAGGGCTGCGGTTTGAAGTTGGGTCAGAATTAATTCGCCGATGATTTGTGAGAGGAGGACGATTAATTGTAAACGAGCGGTACGGCGTTGGCTCGGTGAGCAGCGCAGGATGTCTCGTTGGTGGTGAGCCAGCGCTGAGGAAAGGATGTTTGCGCCTGGTTTATCAGCAATTATGGAGCCTAACATATGTTCCCAGGTAGGCCATTTAGCAGTGACCAAATAGCAGAGGCCCCTGATGGTAATGATGATGGAAATTAAATATAGTACAACGAATGAAATTGTAACTAAGCAGATCATCGCGTACACGCGGTAAGCCTCAAGAAGATTGAACTGGAAAAATTCGGGGTCAGCTAAATAGTAGATTACGATAGGAGTGAGAAGTGGATGCGTTAAGAGGCAACATGTTATAAGTATTGGATTTGGTTTAAGAGTTTCCGGGCGATAGAAGGTTTGAATTTGTGATAGTTGAGGCATCCGGCGATAGAGGTCGCGAGCCCATGATTGGTCATTTATTCGCAGAGCCATTGCCATCAGTGTGAGGGAAGCAGCAGCGGTTAGACACGCCTTGGAGTGTATAACCATGTTGTGGCAGGCCGGGAGAGAAAGAAAGCGTCTGGAAAATAGAGGCTGGGCTATCAAGCCTGACTGCAGCTCCTTGCGAAGGACGTTCATATTTCTGTTCCGGTGATTGCGATAGCAGGTTGGGAAAAAGCGGTGTCGGGGTTTGCGAGCTCTTGAGCTTGAGCTAGTTCGAGACCTTGACGACCCAACGGTGTGATTGAGTAGTAGCGAAGGGGACGGGTTCGTTTGCTAGTCACTTTTTCGGTACGAGATGTAAGCCATTTGTCTCCTTCAAGGCGCGCCATCGTGGTGTACACGGTGCTGCGTCTTAGCTCGGGATTGAGCCGTATGAGATCAGCTGGCGTCAGTTCGTCGTGATTAGCTAAGCATTCGAGAATTTGAAGTCGCTTGTTCAATGTGTGGTTCTCGTTGTTGTGGACATCAGATGTTCACATTAGTGCAACAAGCCAGGAAGTGCAATAGATTTGAGTAGAGTTAACACTACAAATCTGAACGGGAAATCATGCAGTGCGGTGGTACGAAGTCACGAAGAAAATCAAGGGACACAAGTACCGCTACCGGCAACGTACGTACCGTGTTGGCGGGAAGGTCAAAACGGAAAGTCAGTACCTGGGTGCAGAGAGCAACGCCGGTACAGGCTCAATTCCCGTTACTGGGCTTGATGAGGCAGTCCCTGGCTCAATCCAGATTACAAATCAAACACCACCGAGCAGGCCACCAGGCGCGAGCAAGTACGAACCAAATTTGCGCATAGACGAATTCATCCTCGCTCGAGACGATTTGAGCGTGACGGCTTTGTACAAAGAGGAGCAAGAAGTCGATGCACTGATGCGCGAAAGCGGAGTTAACACTACAAATCTCAATCCAATCCGGGTGAAGCGCGACGAACGGGTTTGGCAACGCGAACGTGGCAACGGGTTCTATGTCTATGGGACATATGAAGGACAGCGCACGGCCTTCAAACGTGAGTACCGTCGAGCCTTGGCCGAGCGGTGGATTGATGCGCTCAGAGAGCAACAACCAGAACGGTACGCGCAGCTGTGCGGGCGGATTGTCAGTGACTTTAGTTGGTCCAAGTGTACCTCGCATCCGCATTGGTTCGCGCTACTGACTGACCTGTGGCACCAGCGACGACGTGGGCACCGCCAGGCGGTTGATATGTTGGCGGAAATGATCCAGCGCGGCGCAGTTGAGACGCAAGCAAAATACTACGTTGAGAGTGGTGCAACAGAAGCGGTGAGTGAGCGTGCCTGGCAACGATTTAGAAAACTCAAGCAACCGGCAGCGCGTCAACGACATTTTGTAGAGTGTCAACGGTTGGAAACAATCTCGAAAGAATTAGGGCAACGTCACGGCGAAGCGATTTGGGTGCGAGCGTTTGTGTTTGATGTTCGTCCGCTGTTGCCCGATGCAGCAATCAAGTCAGCCAAAACCAAACAAAGAAAAAAGAAATCAACAACGAAGAAGACACATCGATATCGACGTCGTCGATATCCAAGATGGAGTAGGTAGGTCAGACGGGTGATTGGGGAGTTCAACAGACGTCGCCGCTAGGCGTAGTAAGAAGGGTAGAACATAAAGGGGGCTTGAGTAGGGTTTATATAGTGAGAACGGAATAAAGTCGGAGGTCGCTTCCGTTCGCTGAACCAGTGGCTGGTTGTGTGTCGGCACTACGATTTGTTGGGCTGGTTCCCGGGGGAATACTAGTTCCCGGGGCTATTCCCGGGGCGGTTGTGTTTGCCCGGCGCGGCGTATCCGGCGGCGGCCATAATGTGGGGGTAGATGCTCGATTTGGTCGATGTTGACGCTGGCAACCTAATCAACGTCGGGGTGGTAGGCTACGTGTGATCTGAGGGTATGACCGGTAGTGTTTCGATTACGGTTAAGACGTCGGGAGCAGGTCTACATTCCGGTGGCTGCTCACGGTCTTCTCCGCGTAGTTTGAAATTGGATTGACGCGGGACACAGAGCTAAAATGCTGCCCCAGTGCTGCCCCAAAATTGGGACAGCCACGCTGAGAAGCAGCTAAGTTATTGAAATTATTGGTGGGTGATAAAGGGCTCGAACCTTTGACCCGCTGATTAAGAGTCAGCTGCTCTACCAACTGAGCTAATCACCCTTGCGCGCAATGTCGGAGCGACAATTTGTGCGAGCAGCGTGCCTATCATTATCACTGAGGCGTGTCCAGGGGCTCTATATCGATTGCGGCAGTGCGATGCTGGTTTCCGATGCGAGTTGCGCAATGTCGGTTTGGACGGCTGGGTTGAGCACGAGGCCATGCTCGAGCGCATCGCGCTTCAAGGCGAGGCCGCGTTCGCCTGGCAGGCGGACAGGACTGCTGGCATCGATAGCTGGGTTGCCGCGGCAAGCGTTGGCGAGCCAATCAAGTTCGTGGTTGAAGCCGGTTAAGCCCCCGAAAGCTTCAGGATCGGTCGCACGAACCATGACGGTGGCTCCCCAGTCGGTTGGATTTTCGGCGCGGCCGTAGGCAGCTAGACCGCCCGTCATGGCTTCTACCAACAGGGTCAATCCGTAACCCTTATGGCCGGCATCACGACCGCCGAGTAGTTGGATCGTGCCGGGAGGATCAGCATCGAAAACGGCGGGGTCATCGGTTGGACGGCCGCTGGCATCAAGTAGCCAGTTGCCAGGGAAGCGTTTGCCTTGCGATTGCAGCCGTGCCGACATGCCGTTTGTTGTGATCGACGTCGATATGTCGATTAAAATGGGATCACCTGACGTGGGAATAGCAATCGCAACGGGGTTCGGTGTGAAGGCAGCTCGGGTGCCACCGAAAGGGGCGACGGATGCCACTGAAGGATCGGAACTGAAGATCTCAATGATCAATCCCTCGCGGGCTGGTGCTTCGAGATAGGCGGCAAGACAGGCGATGTGGCCGGATCGCCGGATCGTGATGGTCGCTGTGCCTAGCTCCTTGGCACGGTTACCAGATTGTGTGACCGCTTCGGCGGTTAACCATGGGCCTGGCAGACCGCCGCCATCCCAAAGCATCGCGGCTGGTCGATCCGAAACGACGTCATAGGTGCCGGTTGGTTTGAGGATGCCTTCGTCGATTTTGCGCAGATATGGGCCGAGCAGGGCGAGGCCGTGCGTGTCGTGGCCAAGCAGGTCGCCTTCGACCAAGATGCTGGCGATGGATGCAGCCTTTTCCAGGTCAGTCCCGCGCGCTTCAAATAAGCTTGTGGCCCAGGTGACGAGCGTATGAGGCCAATAAATGGGTTGTGAAGACATCGGTAATTTCTCCGGATCTAGTGATGTGTTCAACTATCATTGTCGGCACGCGAGGTCTATTCGCCGGGCGCGACGATGCGACAGCGAGATTGTATCGATTGTTATGCGGTTCTTGCTTGACCTTGCATGTCTGGTGGCGTAATTCACGAGCCTTGTCGCAGCGCTTCGTCGATGACGTGTGCTGTTTGACCAAGCGGGTGTAGCTCAGTTGGTTAGAGCGCCGGCCTGTCACGCCGGAGGCCGCGGGTTCGAGTCCCGTCACTCGCGCCAGTTTTCTGGCGTTTCGTCTTCCCTGATTTAGTTTGGTTAATCGGTGTAGGGCCTTTGTAGGTTCGACCTTCGAGCAAGTCTCGTTGACGGCGCAGACCGCGGGCGAGATGATCCGACAAGGCGCGCACGCGAGCAGAGTTGCGCAAATCCTTATGAGTTAAAACCCAAACATGCGTGTCGAGTTCCTTTGCGGGTGGGTCGAGCCGGACCAGGCGCGCGTCGCGATCGCCGAGAAAGCACGGCAGAACAGTTAAGCCCAAGCCGTTGGCCGCCATTTCACAGGTCGTCACGAAAGAATTGCCGCGGGCTACAATTTGGGATTCGACTTTCAGACGCTGCATCCAATCAGCAACAGGTGAGTTTTCCAGAGCATGGCTGACGCCAATCCAAGGTAGCTCATCTTTTGGGAGCTGCTGCCACTGCTCGTATGCTTCGACCTGGGCGTAAGTTGTAAACGACATGCGACTGACGTTGCGCCCGATAAGGTCATCCGGTGGGTTTCGCGAGGGGCGTATGGAAATATCGGCATCGAGCCGCGGAAGATCCAGCCGTGTGCTCGTGACGATGACGTCAATAATTATTGCGGGATGTGCCTCACGGAAGACTTTTAGATGAGGGATCAGGATACGGTCGGCGATGGATTCGGTTGTGGTTAGGCGGATCAAACCTTCGAGTTTCAAATCCTGGCCAAGAATTTCGCGTTCAATGTTGAGGACCGCGCCTTCGATCGGTTGAGATGCATTGAGAAGGGCACGGCCGGCACGGGTTGGTTTCAGGCCGGTTGGATGTCGCTCGAAGAGTTTGACATTGTGGCTTGCCTCGAAATCGTTAATCCGGCGGATAACCGTCGAATGGTTTATGCCAAGCAAGCCTGCTGCTCGACTGGCCGAGCCATGCTGGGCAACCGCTAATACAATTTGTAGGTCATTCCATCGTATCTTGTGCGTCATTGCACAACTATAGTGCACTCATCGTCATTCTGCATCCGCAATTGTGTGGCTCCTCGACGAATTGAGTGGGTGGGTCAGGTGTTTTTGGGTGGTCGGTTTGCTGCTTAATCCTGTTGGCAGAGCATTCCCCGTCGATGTGACGGGCGGCGGTCAAGGACGCGCTCTATAGCGCGCCCGCGAGGGCTTGTCCTTGAGGG
>CAJQQK010000032.1 GCA_905480435.1 uncultured Hyphomicrobiaceae bacterium
CGCGGCTGGGCAGAGTTGTTCCTCGACAGATGGTACTCTTGGGCGCGTCGTTCGCGCCTTGAGCCCATGAAGCGCGTCGCCGCTACCATAGATCGGCATCGCGAGGGCGTCCTCGCCTGGTTCGATAGCCACATCGCCAACTCCCTCGTGCAAGCCGCCAAAGCAAAGGCACGCGGCTATCGCAATCGAAAGACGCTCAAGGCCGTCACATACCTCATCGCCGGCAAACTCGACCTCAAACTACCCACTTGAAACAGCGAAGAGCCGATGCAGTACCTCGCTATCAGATTATGATCACTTTTGCGGCTATGCCGCCGACAGTTCATCGACAAGCAAACTTGCGCGGCGCGGGATCTGTCGCCGACTCGATGTCATCCCCCTCCACGCAATGCACGATCAACTCGCGGAGGCTCTGCGCATCGACAACGCCCGGCATCCTGAGCAATTCGTGCAAACCGGCCATGAAATTGATGTTGATAACCGTCTCATACCGCGTGGCCTTCTCGCTAATGAAATTAGCGCAGCCATCAATCGCGCCCATTAACCGGACCGTATCAAGCGCAATCCTCAGATCAGTCTTCTTTAGCGCAGCCTCGAAGAGATAGCGCAAGTTCTCGCGGACCTCCTCATTGTACGAGAACTCCAATGCGGCCTGCTTCTTGATGATCTTCGCTCGCACCTCGTCTTCGAAAGCCTGGAGCCTGGCTGCGAAATGCGGCGTACTCATTAACCGCCTTGCACGGTTCGAAGCGTCCTTGGGCCTCAGGTCAGGTCGGCGATACGCTTGCCGGTACGCCTCCACATGCGGCCAGCGTTCCTTTGTCACAAGATCAAAAAACCGCTGCTGGTTTCCGGTCGGTTTGCGCACGACGCGTCCTCGTTGAGAGCCACAGGACAGATCCAGCAAACGCGGTACTTCTAGCGCGATCAAAGCCCGGATTGGCTGTTTCGATTCACCAGTGTTTCACCCATAACTCATACAACTTTGTGCGCAAAGCGTCACGTTTCGCCCTTTCACGTCAAATTGAACACTTGGATTTGCGCCTGCGCTGATCATTTCAATTACAGCCCAACACTTCTAACATCAGAATTCATCGTTGTTTTTCACGATTCTCTGAGTACCTTGAGCAAACCAGCGCCCCGCCAGCGTCACCGGGTTGACAGCAGCCCAACAGCGCTGCTTGTCGATGCCGACGGGGGTGACCTCGACGAAATCCATCACACACAATTTCACTTGCGTCCCGCAGCCGGTCCATACATTTCTCTACATCGCGTTGATGGCACCCAAGTCGAGAAATCCCAGAAGGAGACATCGACCGCACGGCTTTGACGCAGCCAAGTTAGTGGCGGATGATGTCCGCAGTTGAGGGTGCTTCTGCCGGAGTTGAAGCCAGCGGTTCGGCAGCGATTGACGCACTTCGGAACAGGACGCGCCCAGACAATCCGAGTAGCCGCCGATCGCGCTTTATCCCAAAAGCGGTCATTAGCGGGCTTAGTATCGACGGCATGTTCGCGCGCACCAATGATGTCCGCAGTTGAAGTTGCTGCAGTCGTAATCTAGGAGCTACTAGCCGTGCTGTCACAACGGGCAAGCTCTCGTGGCTCCGAACCGCTATCAACCGGATTCGGTCCATTCACCACGAAAGGCATCGTGGATATCCCGAAGGCTCTGCGCCACCTTCTCCAATAACTGACAACCTTGAGTATTGTAGTTTGCAGATCGATCAATGCCGATCACGTCGAGCGCGTCGTTGATTTTGGACGACGGCAAATGAGCGTCACCCACACGAAGCTCATAAGCGCCGAACAACGGGGACAGCGTGGTATACGCCGCATCGTCCGGCAGGATCGTCGCAAGCGCATTTTGAAGATACTTGAGCGAACCCCACGTTTCTTTTTTTGGCGGAGTGACGATATTGAGCAGCACCTTCGTATCAATTCGATCCGTTGTCAGGCGAGTCACATCCTTCGCGAGTGCCAAAAGACTCTTGTTGTCTACTGATCGAAACCGATGAACATGGCGCTTGATATGTTCAACATCCTGATGTTGACGGAATAGTGGCTGCTCAAACCTTGCTTGAAACAGGTCATCGAGGTCATCGAGCACCCTCGAAAATTCGGCTTCAGGCGCTGCAGTGTTGGCAGGTCTCGTTTTCATCTGCGCAGACAACAACTCTGCCGATACCTTGCCGTCTGGCGAAATGTTAGCCCCGGCCCATGGGCGCTGTTGCCACAGGTCTAATTGCGAAACATCATAGGCATAAACCGTCACAAGTCCCAATCCGTTGACGCCGAAATGTACGGTGTCGCCTGGCGAGCACCAGACGGACGCTGTATCGCGTGTATGCCATTTCAATCCGCTTCCACGAATATCCAGTAGCGTGTTGATCACTTGCGGTGCGAACCACAGATATCGGCCTTTGTCCTCTTCCAAAAGTTCGCGGTGCGACATGCGCGCACCAGCGGCATCGACCACGTAGGACATGGTCTCATCGGGCTGATCACCTCGTACACGCTGGCTAATCGGCGCTGGCTCAATCCACTCGTTGCGCCAAAGAGCGCCTTTGGCCCGAAAACTCTTGTTGCCGGTCCGAGTGAATGTTTTCGAGCGCCCGGCGGTGTTCGTATCATCTTCTTGATCGAACACCGGAACATCCTCTCCTTCATCCACATCCGTACGCCAGACCTGAAAGACAGCCACTCCGCCGCCAAAAGGACCGCCGTCGTTATCGACTTCGTGCACGTGCGCTTCAAAGCGATCTTCTTGCTTGTCTTCCCGCAATCCCTTTTCATGCCAATCAAGATAGCTTGCGTCATCGAGGATAGCTGCTCGCTCGCGGTAGGTACTCAGCCGCAACGCCATTTGTCGCGCAGCCAGGTAGTCCCGAAGAAACTCGCTACGGATTTCAATCGCACAGACTTCACCGTCTGTATCGACACGTTCCCGAATGACTTCGATGTAGCCCTCTTCGGGCCGGACCCAAACGTTACCGTCCTTCCGGAGCCGAAGAGCCAGAATCAAATCTTGATTGATGTGCCAGATATTGGGCTCGGCTCCGGGAAAGCTTTGCTCGAATACAAGATCGACACCAATGTCGTCTTTGTCGTTCCAACGGTAGTTCTCGCACGGCTTGTACGATCCATCGCTGAACGCATACGGCCCGCCCGAATGCCCAATACCAATGTCCTGCCAACCGAGCTTTGCGGCCTCATCCTTGAGATCAAGCGGAATCGCGACGCAACCGCAACCAAAGTACTCTGTCGTATGTCCAGGCTTATTCTTCTCTCCGCTCTCAGAAACCCATTCTGCCGCCCGTAACGGTACCCACACCGCAGTCGTCAGACTACGGCGGCGGATGTCGGACATCTCGAACCATTCTTGTTTCGAATTGGAATCCGTCATCCTGCAATCCGATCTATTAGCTACTAACTGTTGGAAAACGGACGGCTTCTCCAATCATGTCGGAGCAGCATATTCATGTCCGCGATGAGCCGTCTGGAATTGCCGTAGCTGTCCAAGCTCCGGCATCATCAGCGTCGGTGACGATCGTTTGCGTCGTTTGGCAATGCACCGGCGAACAACTGGGCTCAGATGAGCACGCTAGATGATTCACGGCTACAGCATGCCATACGGTTGCTCCGTCTCCACAGGTATCTCCCTGACGCAAAACACGAAACTCGTGCAATGTCGGCTGTCTGGACTGATGCGGTCAAGGTCAGCAATGACAGTTGTTGCGCATCATCGAAGGCGCCAGACGTCCCCTTTCTCTGCTTCGCGTCGATTTCGAGCTTTGAGTTAGCGCACAGCGCTCAGGCTCACTATTGGCCCGAGGCCGCCAGTCAGCGTTGAACAGCCCTGGGCGAAGTCACCAGTCGAAATGCCTTTGAGATAGAGGACCGGCAGCAGGACATTGAGGCTCCTGCTGCGCCGAGCATAGGGTGGCAGGATTGCCGGCGTGAACTGGATGCGACTGACATCATCGCCGTCCGTTGCCCGGTCGCGGACACGCGGTTGGCGCACGGCGACCGGCCCGATGCCTGTCATGATCTCGCGTTCGGGCAGATGGCCATGGCGAACAATCCGCTGATGGCCGTCTTCTGTTTTGAGATCGACATGTTTGGCGGTGAAGGCTGCAACTTCCGCTTCGACGGCTTGGGCAAGCAGCGTTCGCGCACCATCGCGCAGGATATCGGTGAGAAGATCGGAAAAGGTTCCTGGTTGAACCAACTTGGTGACGTTACTCTGAGACACGGCATATCGCTCCTTTGGTGGAGAAGTGAGATCGTCAAGCAATCTCATGATATGCCGCCTTCACCGATTCACGCCGTCACCAACTTTTACGCATAGCTCGGCGCTGGCAGCAGCGCTCCACAAGCCTCTAAATGTTCTGAGTATTGCCACGTTCGAGGCCAACCCACTTTGGATCTTACGCGAAGATGCTGACAGATCATTGTTTGGTGATACCCATTCTATGAGCGAGGCGTTCGAAGATGCTTACAACTCAGGAGAGAGAGATGCGGCTGCCCGGATTATAGATTTCTGGGGACGACCAGGAGCATTTGCCTCCATGCCGGAAGCTGTTCAAGATTACTGTCGTTCGACAACTTTTCTAATGTTCTCGATTGGCGAACTGCTTTTCGCTTTGAGGCCATCAGTTCTGACTACTCTAAACTGACCATTCCAGTCCTGTTGGTTCGCGGAAGTCTTGCGAATTCTGCGATGGTGCAGATCACCGACAGGCTGAAGGCGTGCATACCCAATAGCAAGTCGGAAGTTATCGACGGTGCTGGGCATTTTCTGATTACGAGCCATGCCGCTGATTGCGGCGCATCGCTGGCAAAGTTTCTGGATGAGGTTTGTGACGAGTAGTCAGGTAGCGGACATCGGTCCCTCCTGATGCTGAACCGCAGAAGCCAGTTCGGCAGCTTACGTCGGTATAGCTTCCGGTGCCACACATCGTTCTGTGACTGGCCAGTTCTGAGGGATGAGTTGTCGTGATTTGTGTGCCACGACTGGCGGAAGATGCCGAGTAACCCGCATGGGGCACCACACAGTCTGCTCTCGCGGATCGAAGCAGGAATCAGCTACGGGCTCAGGTCACTTAAAAGGGCCCATGTGTTCTGACCAACGTTCGCATCGTCATAGTTGAGCGTTGTCAAATCTCGACGTTTATCAGTCCAAAGCCTCTCAGGCTGAACGCAATCAAGAACGACCAGCCTATATCTCGCCCAAGATTCGAATGAGTTGGTAGACGATGTGTCTGCTCATCTCTTTCGACAAGCTTGCCAATATTTCCTACGCTCGTTGGAGATATGAGGTCTTCTGAGGAGGAAGCCGTTTTGACTGACGGGAATGTCGAAAGAAGGCTGGCTGCCGTACTGTTGGCAGATGTCGTGGGTTACAGCCGCCTGATGGGCGAAAATGAAACCGCAACTCTGAGAGAGTTACAGGAGCATCAGTTTGCGGTGGTTAACCCAACCATCGGCCAATACCATGGCAGAATCGCTAAACTTATGGGCGACGGAGTGTTGGTTGAATTCCAAAGTGTCGTTGCTGCTGTCGAGTGCGCCATCGCAATTCAGCGTGGGATGCTTTTGCGGAATTTCGAGGTTCCGGAAAGTAGACAGATCAGGTTCCGTATCGGCATCAACATCGGTGATCTGTTGATTGATGGTGATGATATCTACGGTGATGGGATAAATGTTGCGTCTCGCCTACAGGAGATGGCCGTACCCAACGGGGTGTGTATTTCGAGCACTGTTCTGCAGCTGTCAAGCGACACCCGGTTTTGACCCTTTTGCGCCACGAAGAACTGACCCACCTTTCGTCGTAGGCTAGGCTTTCGTCGGTTTGGATTTGGTTGCCGATGCTGGCTTGCTTAGCAGGCCGCTGCGACGTTTTTC
>CAJQQK010000033.1 GCA_905480435.1 uncultured Hyphomicrobiaceae bacterium
AAGCCCTCGCGGGCGCGCTATAGAGCGCGTCCTTGACCGCCGCCCGTCACATCGACGGGGAATGCTCTGCCAACAGGATTAAGCAGCAAACCGACCACCCAAAAACACCTGACCCACCCACTCAATTCGTCGAGGAGCCCTATTGGGTGGCTAGTGGTGCGCAATATTATTGACACATTCGTATGCATAATTCTTCAGGATCCTGACATTTCGCGCGTAGCGTCAAGGTGCTCGTGAAGTGGCAGAAGCCCAGACGAATCGGGCAATTCCGAAGACTAGACAAATAGATGATTTAGTTGAATTCTGGCGAGAGTTGCCACCCATTTTCCGCAAAGATCTGTTTGTTTTCGCCATACTATTGTCATTTGAGCGTATCTTATGTTCCAAATTTATGTCTATACGGTACTAGACAGCTATGATCGCGCTCGATATTATGGTCGGCTTGGCGACTTTGATGAGGGTTTGAGCGCGGATGTCCGGTCCAATCGTACCGAACGTCAGCAGCATCAGCCTCGCATAGTCTGTCATTGTGGGACTTTTGCGACAGTTGTATTGCTCATGAGCGCCGACTGTTTATTTGGGCGGAATAACGCGCTGTTGCGCTAGTTGTCCGTTGGACCGAAATTACTAGATTGAGTAGCGAACCATCAATGCAAATAAATCAAAATGAAAAAGTCGCGTTGTTCATTGATGGGGCAAATCTCCACGCAACAGCTAAGGCTTTGGGTTTTGATATAGATTTCGGCAGCCTGCTGAAATATTTTCGTCAGCAAGGTCGTTTAATACGAGCGTTATATTATACTGCAATTTCCGAAGATCAGGAATACTCATCTATTCGGCCATTGATAGATTGGCTGGATTATAACGGTTTCACAATGGTGACGAAGCCAACCAAAGAATACCGCGATTCAGTTGGCAATCGTAAAGTCAAAGGCAATATGGATATCGAGCTTGCGGTTGACGCAATGAAGCTCGCGCCAAGCCTTGATCACATCGTGATCTTTACGGGAGACGGAGATTTCCGCGCATTGGTGAGTGCACTGCAAGAGCAGGGCAAGCGCGTCAGCGTCGTCTCGACGTTGGAAACAAAGCCCGCCATGGTCGCTGACGAACTACGCCGCCAAGCAGACCATTTTGTCGATCTTGCTGATCTCGAAAAGCACATCTGCCGCGATCGCAATGGCCGTCCGGCCCCGGCACGCGGACGTCCGCTGGCCGCAACTGCGCGCCCGGCTCGGCTTGAGGAATTTGACGACGAAGATGAAGATTGATTTGATCTAAGGCTTTTCGCCTTGAAGATCGATCCAATTGCGCCGTGTGGCGACGGCTGCAATTCTCCAAAAAAATAAAAGTTCAAGCGCTATTATAATGCGCCTTAAACCGCCTAATCTTCGGGCGATTTAAGAATTCTATAAAACGCGACGTGCTTTAGCGGGCCGCGTTGCTTTGCAGGTCTTGCGGTCCGACCCGGTTGATAGCAATAACCGCCTGTGTCCTGCTGTCGACGCCAAGCTTTTGCAAAATAGCAGAAACATGCGCTTTGATGGTCGCTTCCGATACGGCGAGCTCAAACGCGATCTGCTTGTTGAGCAACCCTTCACTGAGCATCATGAGGACGCGTACCTGCTGTGGCGTTAGTTTGCCGAGGCGGACAATCAATTCCTCGTCTTCGCTGTTGCCGGCATTCTCAATGTCAACGCCTGGTGGAGTCCAAATTTCACCCGCCAGCACCGCTTCAACGGCCTTGCGAATCTGATCCACAGGCTGCGATTTCGGAACAAAACCTGAGGCACCAAAATCTATTGCCCGCCGGATTGTTGAGGGCTCGTCAATGGCTGATACGATCGCCACTGGAATCTGTGGGTACTGCGCCCGCAGATAAAGCAGGCCCGAAAACGCCTGCACGCCGGGCATACTGAGATCTAGCAGCACGAGGTCGATGTTCTGGTCGTGAGACGACAGCTCGGTCAGTTCCGCCATTGAGCCGGCTTCCACCGTCTCCAGAGACTTGAAGGTTGATTGCAGTGATTGATTGAGTGCGTCGCGAAACAGCGGGTGATCATCAACAATCGCGATTTTGTGCTCGGCCACCGCGGTCCTCCAACAGCGTTTCTTTCCCTGTAAGGCTCATTATCGTTATTTGGGGGGTAGCCTCGCTAACAGTTAAGCAGTGCTTTGTGGCCATAGGCAAGTTTTTCAGCCATTTCTCGTGGAGTTGCTGTGGGCTTCAGTCTTGGTTATGACCCACGACGACGGGCCGGACTCAATGCACTAGTGATCGAATGTTGCGGATGATGACATCGCGACGCCACGAAAAGAGCAAGTTGAGGCGCGATAAAAAGCCACCGCAGATGGGCATCACGTCAAGTCGGAATGTCGGCGCTGATCGGTTAGTATGCGCGGTATCGATCGAATAAAGAGGGGAACAGCTGAATGGCGTTGATTGAGACTGACGAGCGCAAGCCCTACTGGCGCTACACCAAGTGGCAGATGCTGGCGAGTATCGTTCCATTTCTTGTGCTGATCGTCGTTCTGCCGATGTATGCTGCAGAGCTCAACGCGCGTAAGTTTCTCGGTTTTCCACTTGGTTACTTTATGGCTGGTCATGGCATATGGCTGATTGCGCTGTTTACAATGGCAGTATTCGTCAACCGACAGGATGCGATTGATCATTGGCACGGCGCAAACGAAGATTCGTAAGTACGGTGGCGGATTTAGCGCGGTGATGTGCTGTAGGGCCCTGACGTACTGGGCGACGGGAAAGCTGGAGATGTAATCGTATAATGTCGATGCCGCACCGCACGCGCCTTGTTAATCCACGCCTTGGAACATATTTCGGTATTTTTGCCAGTGCCTTTGCCGGGCTGTTTCTGGTGCTCTTGATTCTCGAGCAACTGGAGACGCCAGGTAAGCACCTCAAATTGGCTGTATTGGCGGGCCCGCTCGTGCTGTTCCTGGCGATCGGCGCGGCGTCCATCACAACGACAGCTGGGGAGTACTTCGCCGCCGGCCGGCGTGTGCCAGCGGTTTATAATGGCTTGGTGTTCGCCATAAGCGCGATTGGTGGTACCGGATTGATCGCGACCACGGGGTTGTTCTTTCTCGATGGTTTTGATGCCTGGTTCTTGGCGATTGGAATATCGTCAGGCTTTTTGATCATGGGCATCGCGATATCTCCGTATCTTAGAAAGTTCGGCGCCTACACCGTCCCGTCATACTTGGCCCGACGCTTTGAAAGCCGGCTTGTTCGCGTCTTGGCGGCAACCGTGTTCGCAGTGCCCATATTGCTGCTCCTTGCTGCTGAGTTGAGTATGGCAGTGCATGCTGCGGCGTTGCTCACGGGCTATTCTCGAGAAATCCTGGCGTTGCTTTTTTCAGTGGTTTTGATTGGAATAATGACGCTTGGCGGTATGCGGGCGGTTGGTTGGGTTGGCACCGCACAGGCGATGGCAGCCATTATCGCGCTCGTATTTCTGGCCGGTATGATCGGCGTTATGGAGACGAATTTACCGCTGGCTCAATTCAGTTATGGGCCGGTCCTCCGGAATGTCGGACGGCTTGAGACAGCGCAGCAAGTCATATCGCCTGTGCAGCCGCTCTTTGAATTCGGGTTGTCTGGAATGGAGCTCACCTATTTGACGAAACGCCTGGCAACACCTTCCGGTAGCATTGGTTGGGCCGCATTTGTTGCGGGCACGTTGACGGTTATGATGGGCATTGCTGGCGCGCCATGGTTGCTGCCGCGCTGCGCGACCACGCTCGGTGTGTACGAGGCCCGAAAATCACTGGGCTGGGCTATCTTCTTTGCCGGCCTGATCATGCTGACGTTGTCGGCTATTGCTGTGTTTTTGCGTCATGTCGTCATCAGCTCGCTGGTCGGTCGCAGCATAGATCAGATGCCGGCGTGGTTTGTCCAGTTGAGCCAATCCGGGCTCGCCGGCATCGGCGGGCAGGTGCCTCAATTGCCGCTGAGCAGTTTCGCGTTTGCACGCGATGGTGTGTTCTACGCCGTGCCGATGGCAACGGGCTTCCCAGTCGTCGCGCAATATCTGATCTTGGCAGGCGCCATCGCCGCGGCGCTTGCGGCTGCTGCGACCACCGCATTTGCGTTGTCAGCGATCCTCGCCGAAGACGTGCTTGGCGGCTCCAAGTGGGAGCCGGCCAGCGATGCTGTCCGGATTAACACCACGCGCGCCATGTGTGTCGTCGTGGTTGTTGTCGGTCTGGTGTTCTATTCGTTGGTGAAAGCTGATCCACTGGATCTGTTTCTCTCAGCTATGGCACTAAGCGCTGCATCAGCCTTTCCGGTCATTGTTCTTTCCGTGTGGTGGAAGCGAATGAGTGCTGCTGGTGCTGGCGCTGCAATGATCGTCGGTTTTTCACTCGTTATCGCGCTGTTGCTGGCAAGTGCCGGCAATGTAATCACGATCGCGACGCCTATTGCTGGTGTCCTGGCTGCTTCTGCCGCGGCCGTGACCGCACTTGTTGTGTCGCTGATGACGCCTGAGCCGCCGCGCGCCGCGCTCGAAGCTGCGCGTGATATGCGCATTCCGGGCGGTGAAACGGTCTATGATCGAGAAATGCGGCAATTGCGTTTCTCGCAACGCGGCCGCGAATAGCTCCCGCCTATACCACCCACTATTTACCACTCACCATCTTCTCCTTCTCGCATCCTCGCTTTTCGGCCAACCGTGCAAGCGCAATCATGGCGGGGCGATATTCGAAATGCGTTGTATTGAACCGATGCCACTTGCCGCCCCAGATAAAGCCGTGGCGCTCAAAGATGGCAACGATAGATGGCGGGATCCGGTTTCGATAACCGCCAATCTTGCGGCGTCTGGCGCCAGCGCGTGTCCGCCAATGGTTGCGAAGAGCCGGGTTGAGATCAATAGCAATGCCGAACGCATGCACGCTGAGTTGTTCGGTATCCGGAACCTCGGCCCAATCGAAAGTGCGTGCCGGATTTTTAAGCGCGTTTTGAATGTTCGCTGGCAATTGCATGAGATCATTGCGCACCCGGCGCAGTGCATCAGCAGCGCCATTCCGGTTTGAAAAACGAACCGGCGTGCCGAACCAGTCGATTGTCGACATTGTACGCTTCGCTTGATGCTGGTTGGCGCCGTAGGCACTATGAAAAAATGGCATGCTGCGTATCAGACCTGGGTTGAATCCGGGCTGGCGGGTTTTATAGCACTTTCCAATCGGATAGATCTGCGAGAGCTGGTCTTCGATATCGGCCTCGCGGAGCATTTCCAGATGCATCTTCTCGCGGCCGTCACTAATCACAACCGTACGATTGTCCATCAGCCGCAGTATATTGTTGGTGATGGAGTAGATGAGATCCGGATAGGAGCGCTGCAAAACCTCAATGCGTTCGCGCAAGGGGATCTTGGTTTCAGCCTGCAGCGAACCGGATGCGCTCATGGAAAGGATGCAGACGGCAACAGCTGCCGACGCTTTCGTTCGTGCCTTGCTCAAGATGCGCCTCCGGTCGCGAAGTTGACCAATAATCTAGCCCGATTCGCGAATGCGCCGGCGCGATCGCACGTCCATGTGCGCGGCGTTCCGTGTGCCGGCTATACGCGTGGGTGTCGGCGGCTTTTGCGGTTGGTGCGGCCATGCCGAGGCGAATGCTCGGTTTTCTCCCAAAAATACGGCCGCCAGATAATCTGCACGAGTGCACGATAACCGGCAACTGAGATCAGCAACCAGTAGAGCGGTGCCGCGAGAATGTGGCTGGCAAGCCGAACGAGACCCGCGCGCCAAGCGCCGATCAATACGATGAGTAATGATGCCACGATCCCGATTACCATGTCGGTTAAAGCCAAAACAAACGCAGCATGCTCAAGGCTGCCCGGGACATGGGCGAATGGATGTTGCCGGCTGAGCTCGAGGCCGAGCAGGATAAACAGCAGGGGATAAGCCAGAACCGAAACCAGGAATCCGGCAAAAATGGCGTGGAATCCAATCGTCCGCCACAAGCCGAGCTGACGCAGCAGGCGCCAGGGTTGGCGGGTGTGCACCAGGTAGGTCTGCATCCATCCTTTGATCCAGCGGGTGCGCTGGGGCAGCCATTGGCGCAGTTTGAACGGTGCCTCTTCGTAAGTTTCCGAATCAATCAACCCCATTTCGCCGCCACTGCGTGATAGCCGGACGCCAAGATCTGCATCTTCCGTAACGTTGAAAGGATCCCAAGCGGCATCATCCAGAACGGCACGTGGAAAATGGTTCGACGTGCCGCTCAGTGGGAAAGGTAGACCAAGGCGGACAAGTGCCGGCAGGATGGCGTGAAATAGCGCGGCGTATTCCAGCGCGAAATGTCGACTCAGCCAGCTCTGGCGTGGATTGTAAAGGCTCCTCGACGAATTGAGTGGGTGGGTCAGGTGTTTTTGGGTGGTCGGTTTGCTGCTTAATCCTGTTGGCAGAGCATTCCCCGTCGATGTGACGGGCGGCGGTCAAGGACGCGCTCTATAGCGCGCCCGCGAGGGCT
>CAJQQK010000034.1 GCA_905480435.1 uncultured Hyphomicrobiaceae bacterium
GCGTCCAAAATTGCCCCCCGTCACAGCACCCTACGCAGCGACGCTGCGCGCCGCAGCTCCGGGTGCTGTGACGGGAAACAGAAAATGAAAGGGGTCAATTTTGAATGCCGGTAGGGGGTCAAACTTCAACGCCGTTTGACAGCCTGAGATCAGTATGCCCTGAGAGTGTTGGTTGTCGCCAAGATCCGTGGGCTTCAGTGGATAGGGATCTTTCCATTCGAGATAGTGCTCCATGCGAGAGCTAATAGTGCCAACACGGGCTTTGTCTCGGTGCGTCGATACCATCATCTGGTTGTACCAAAACAACCTTTCTGCACCCTCGGATTCATGAGGATTTCGGCGATTGGCATACCGCATCAACTGATCGATCCCCGATTCCATAGGGTTCGTGATGAAGGGCGATTTGCACTCGATAACACCCAACGGCAGTCCGTTCACAAACAGAATGATATCGGGAATGATGTTTTGGTTTGGTCCTTGAATCTTGAACTGGTTGGTACAGAGGAACTCGTTGTTCTCGGGATTCTCGAAATCGATAATCTTGACTGTTTGACCACGCCTACCTTGTCCAAGATCCTGATCCACTGAAATGTACTGAACCAGTGTTTGCCAGAGAGTCTGGTTCGTCTCGATCAAAGTTGGATGTTCTGTGCCTTGAAGACGAAGATCACGAACGACTTTCCTCAGGTTTTCGTCACTGATCCATGGATTGATCTTCTTGATGGATGAAGTTAGCCGCTTCTCAAGAACGACATCACGGTAGGATTGACGTTCATCAGATGTTTCTGGAGAGAGATCGGCACCAGCAATATTCGTCCAGCCTAGGCTCTCCAATTGTTTTAGAGCTGGTTCTTCAACCTTATCGTATTCATCTGATTGGATCATCCGCTAGCTCACCTTGACCCGAACTTTGCCTGTTAGAAGATCTTGCATTAACGAGCGCTTCAGCAGCCGAACCGACTCAAGGACCATCAATTTGCCACTAATTTTTTTATCTACAGAGAGCAAGGTTTTCGCTATTCGACACTGCTCATCTCGACCAGGAATCGGAACTGGTAAGGCTTTCAGAATTCCGAGATTTATATGTGGAAGCCCCGTGGCGATCGTCGAAAGATCGATTAATTTTAAGAATACGGGAGATCTAAAATATTGATACAAGTATTCCAGATTTAAAATATCGACGTTTGGCGTTAATTTCATTTGGCTTTGAGATATGATGTAGGAATCGTGCTTCGCATTCTGAGGAATTATACCCACTTGCCCAAGTGTCCCCCGTTGAGTAAAAACAAAATCACCGGGGCGAGCTGAGTTCCGATTTAACTGACTTGCTTTATCTTCTGAAACAAAAACAAAGTCAGCGTCATGGAATTTTTCCCATGCATCACTTAGGTTTACTCCTCTTATCACCGGAACACCAGGATCAGCGACATAGTCCTTGCTAGTCAAATCAGAGCCAAATGGCCCTCCTACAAGCGAATAGGGAATATTACCTTTTATCTCATCGACTTGCTTTACATCCCAACTCTTCGGAATTCTCCCAACCGGACTATCCTTGAATTCAGTGTGCCCAATCCCCTTGGTGAGCAACTCCTGCATCATGCCCTGCTTAAGATCCTGAAGCTTGGAGATCTGCGCACTAGTCTTCTCGATGACATCATCAACAGAAGTCAGGATGGATGCGATTTTCTTTTGTTCGGGCAGTGGTGGGGTAAGAATTGATATTGAATTCAGAGTGTCTCTACTCAAACTCGGTACGCCACTCGCCTCATTATGATTTTCCAATTTCTCATGACAGGTCTGGTAATAAAACCATTTCGGCATCGTAGCGTCGGGAAACTTTGAAAAATACGTGGTATCTATTGCCCAAAAGGGAGTATCAATATGCATTGGCTTATTAATTGTCCCTTTTCTTCCAATTATTACAGACTCTTGATCCCACAAATACTCGGAAGCCTTACCAACTATTCCACTCGTGCCGACAATATCATACGCACCGTCCGTGTTCCTCACATCGTTTGGGGATTTACCATATTCGAGCGTAGCAATAGCAGATAGGTTTTTTCGCACCCACCCCTCTGGAACTGGATCACTCATACCCAAGCCCCTTCAGATAGCCTGACATCACCTTCTCAGCATCTGACACCTGAGCATCAAGTTCATGTAGCGACACCTTGTATTTATCCCACCATCGTTCCAACTGCCCGATCACCTTCTGATCATCAGTTCCAGCATGCTCTCTGATGCTTTCCTTGGTCATGATCTCTGGCTTAAAATCGTAATAGTCCTCATCTCGGCGAACGAAGACCACCGACACGTCAAAACCATTCAGCATCTCTTCCTGAATGTACTCAGCCTCAACTTCACGAACCGGAATTCCACCATGAAGGATGGCACGAACATCAAAGATTTCGGGTGGTGGTGACGTGTCGGCATAACGTCGGATGTTCAAGTTGAAATCATTCTCTCTGATCTCATCAAGCATGACGACTTTGGAGTACCGTTTCTCATCCTGATACGCATCAAAGGTTGAGACGATGTGATCGATATCTTTCTGTCGAAGCTTGTTCTGGTTCTTGCCTTCTTGGAATTCCAACTCACCATTGATGAACAACACCTTGCCCTTGCGATCATCTGGCTTGTTCTTGTTAATAATCAACAAAGAGGCCGGAATCCCGGTTCCATAAAACAATTGTGACGGCAAACCGACTACCGCTTCGAGGAGATCATCTTCCAGAATACCCTTGCGGATTTCCTTCTCACTAGATCCACGGAACAGCACACCATGGGGCATAACCACACCCATCATGCCCTCAGCATTCAGAGATGAGATCATGTGCTGAACAAAAGCCAAGTCACCAGCATCTTTGGGTGGTGTCCCATAGGGAAAACGACCAAATGAATCACTATCCGCTTCGTTCTTGCCCCACCCCTTGAGACTGAACGGCGGATTGGCGAGCACTCTGTCAAAGGACATCAACAGTCCGTCCTGGATGTGTTGTGGTTCCCTGAGAGTGTCACCTTTGCGAATGTCAGCGTTCATGACGCCATGCAGGAACATGTTCATCTTACAGATGGCCCACGTGCCCAAGTTCATTTCCTGACCATACAGGGACAGATTACGAGCGTTTTCGCCATGCTCAGCAAGGTAATGCCGAGTTTGGATCAGCATTCCGCCAGATCCAGCCGTGGGATCATATATTTTCATGCCTGCATGCGGCTTCAGCAGGGCCACCAGCAGCTTCACGACTTCTGATGGCGTATAGAACTCACCACCTTTTTTGCCCGCAGAATCGGCAAACTGCTTGATTACATACTCATAGGCAGCGCCAAGCAGATCAGGACGATCAAAATCAGCGTTGCGAAGACGATACTGAGAGAAATGGGACAGCAGATCTCGCAGCTTACCGTCCGACAATTTGTTCTTGATGTTGAAATCGATGGAAACCAGCACACCTTCCAATGTGGCGTTGTGCTCTTCGATTGCTTCCGTGGCTTTGTTTAGTTCAGCACCAATGTCGTGCTTCAGATCTTTCAGATGATCCCATCTTGCTCGTTCGGGCACGAAGAAAGTGGACGTGTACTCATCCTCGTCCTGCGCAAGTTCTTCCGCCTGGGCCTGTGTCTTGCCCGTGCTGACATAGTGAGCAATTACCTTCTCGCGTTCTTCTTCAAAAGCATCGGAAAGACGCTTCAGAAACAGCATCCCGAAGATGTAATCCTTGAACTCGGATGCATCCATGTTGCCACGAAGAATATCAGCAGCACCCCACAGATATGCTTCGAGTTGTCCCAGCGAGATCTGCTGTTCGTTCATGCGCCAATAATCCCACAAAAAATCCTACGAACCACGATAGCTGATGGATCGAGTCGCTGGTAGCCAGTGTGGCCAGAACGATGGGTATAACGTGTCGCAACAATAGCGAATGACTTACATCAACGTGGCATCAATCTCACCGTGATAGCAATAATTGTCTGGCACGACTGCAAAGAAACTTGGGGCGTTGAATGACAGTAATCAAATTCAAAACAGAGCACGAGCTACCGAAGCGGCAACGCAATCGGAATACTTCGCAAACTCAACCTTGACGGCGCATCGACAAAACGGAATTGTCACCCTAAATCAACGGATGTTGCACTTAAATTTCAAACCGCCGAGCAAAAGGCCACCAGACATGAACATAGTTATCAAGTTGATCCTTGTTGCCTTAGCCGCAGTATTCCCAAAGTTCAAAATGGGCTACGGCGTGTTTTTGATTATCCTTATGACGTTTGTTTCCTTGTTTGGA
>CAJQQK010000035.1 GCA_905480435.1 uncultured Hyphomicrobiaceae bacterium
AAGCCCTCGCGGGCGCGCTATAGAGCGCGTCCTTGACCGCCGCCCGTCACATCGACGGGGAATGCTCTGCCAACAGGATTAAGCAGCAAACCGACCACCCAAAAACACCTGACCCACCCACTCAATTCGTCGAGGAGCCCACAAATCGCACCAATGACAGGCTGGGATAAGCTTGAGGAAGCTGAAATTCACGTCACGTCAGCATGGATTAAATCAAGCTTAGGCTTTCATGTGAAAGAGAAAGAAGCTCTGGAAAGTGCGAGAGCAAACTTTTCGGATTTAACTCAAAATATTTGGATATGGCCTTTCTTGCGTAAAGAAACTCAAGCATTGCATCGACGTGGAGTCTGGGGGCTGAAGCTGGCGGATGATGCTGAGTTTAGGCAATCGTACCGTATCGATAATTGAAACTGTGGGTCAAACCTGTCCGATCAGCAACAACCAACCAACTCCATAAGCCCCACCAGCAGCCATGGCTGCATTGAAAGCGCTCCGTGAGACCGTGCTCTCAAGTACATCAGTAAGACCTAATTCCTGGCCACGACGGTACAGCTTGTAATTCTCCGCATACGACAGCGAGGCGAGCGCGATGGCGGATGCTGCGATAACCCAGGGCGGCATGCCTGCAAAACCGCCTATAGCGGCGCCAAATATAGCTAAAAATTCGAGCATTTCGGCAATCCTGTCAAAACGCAGTGCACGAATACTCACAATGTTCTCCTTCTAGTGTGATTCTGACATAGATATGGTGGTTGCCGCACTACATATCCACACCCGGCAACCTTGCCACCGGTCTCGCGCCACGCCATATTCCGGGCATGACCCGATCCACCAAATCCAAGGCGAAGGCGCCAGCCAAAAAGGCTGCTGCGAAGCCGGCCAAACCCGCCAAAGACACGACGCCGAAGGCGCGGCCGTCGCGTGCCAAGGCCGGCAAACCGATCGCGCCGCCGATGGAGACTGCAGCTGGCACGCCAGGGTTCGGTGAAGCGCCGCAGGCCGGTTTTACATCGGGCTATGACACCAATTTCGAGGCAGGCAGCTCGAGTGCCGGGAACAATGTGCTGCCCGCCCTGCGCAGCGTTGCGCCGCGTCCGGAGGATTTTTCGCCGTCTGCTTCGTTGAATGCCATTCTGGCGGCGCCCGATCAGCGTTCCGACAAGGCCAAGGGCTTGCTCGCGATGCAGCCGATGATCGCCTCGCACCCGCTGGTCGCTGGCACATTGCCTGAATACAAGCCACACCGTCCCGAACGTCCGAATAAGAGTGAGGGTGGCGTTCGTTTCAAGATCAAGTCACCGTTCGAACCAAAAGGTGATCAGCCGCAAGCGATTGAAGAATTGGTCGAAGGCGTTGATTCCGCCGAGCGCGACCAGGTGCTGCTTGGAGTCACGGGTTCCGGCAAGACGTTCACGATGGCGCATGTCATTGAGCGCACGCAGCGCCCGGCGCTTGTTCTCGCACCGAACAAAACGCTTGCAGCCCAGCTCTATGGTGAGTTCAAGAACTTTTTTCCCGACAATGCTGTCGAGTATTTCGTCTCGTATTACGATTACTATCAGCCAGAAGCCTATGTGCCGCGCTCGGATACCTACATCGAGAAAGAAGCCTCGATCAACGAGCAGATCGACCGTATGCGTCACGCGGCGACCCGGTCTCTGCTCGAACGCGATGACGTGATTATCGTCGCCTCTGTGTCGTGCATTTACGGTATCGGTTCGGTCGAGACTTATACGGCGATGACGTTCGCTGTGCAGGTTGGCGAGCAGATCTCGCAACGTCAGTTTCTCGCCGATCTAGTCGCGCTGCAGTATCGCCGCAACGATGGCAATTTTCATCGCGGCACATTCCGAGTGCGTGGCGACACCATCGAAGTCTTTCCGGCTCACTTGGAAGACCGTGCCTGGCGCATCACGATGTTTGGCGATGAGATTGAAACGATCACCGAGTTCGATCCGCTCACCGGCCAGAAAACCGACGAGCTGAAGCTCGTCAAAGTCTATGCGAACTCGCATTACGTGACACCAAAGCCGACGCTGCAACAGGCGATTAAGCAGATCCAGATCGAGCTGCAGCAGCGTCTCGCAGAGCTCAATGCGGCGGGCAAGTTGCTGGAGGCGCAACGCCTTGAACAGCGCACGACGTTCGACATGGAGATGATGGAGGCGACGGGATCGTGCGCCGGCATTGAAAACTATTCGCGTTATCTGACCGGCCGCCGCCCCGGTGATCCGCCACCGACGCTGTTTGAGTATCTGCCAGACAACGCCCTGGTGTTTGCGGATGAGAGCCACGTCAGTGTTAGCCAGATCGGCGGTATGTTCCGTGGTGACTATCGACGTAAGGCGACGCTCGCAGAATACGGCTTCCGACTGCCGTCGTGCCTCGACAACCGCCCGATGCGTTTCGAGGAATGGAATGTTATGCGCCCGCAGACGGTTTACGTCTCGGCGACACCTGGCAATTGGGAGATGGAGCAGACCGGGGGTGTGTTCACCGAGCAGGTCATTCGCCCGACCGGACTCACCGATCCCGATATCGAAGTGCGCCCGGCTAAAAACCAGGTCGACGATTTGCTTGATGAAGTGCGGCGCGTTTGTGCGGCTGGTTATCGCACGTTGTGTACCGTCCTGACCAAACGCATGGCTGAGGACCTGACCGAGTATCTCCACGAACAAGGCATTCGTGTCCGCTATATGCACTCGGATATCGAAACACTGGAGCGTATCGAGATCATCCGCGATCTCAGGCTTGGCGCGTTCGATGTGCTGATCGGTATTAACCTGCTGCGTGAAGGGCTCGATATCCCCGAGTGTGGGCTTGTTGCCATCCTGGATGCCGATAAGGAAGGATTTCTGCGCTCGGAAACATCACTGGTCCAGACTATCGGTCGGGCTGCGCGTAACGTTGATGGCAAGGTATTGCTGTACGCGGACAAGATCACCGGTTCGATGGAACGGGCGATGGCCGAGACGGACCGACGGCGTGAGAAGCAGGTTGCCTGGAACGAGGCGAACGGCATCACGCCGGAGTCGATCCGCAAAGACATCGGCGACATTATGGGCAGTGTTTACGAGCAAGACCGGGTTACGGTTGATGCGGGGCTTGCCGATGAAAACGAGGACGGGCAGGTTCTTGTCGGGCATAATTTGGCAGCCGTCATTGAAGAGATGGAAGGGCGTATGCACACGGCCGCCGCCGATCTCAACTTCGAGGAAGCAGCCCGACTGCGCGACGAAGTCAAACGGTTGCGCGAAACTGAGCTGGCCATCTCCGCCGACCCGCTCGCACGACAGGCTGCGATCGAGCAAGAGGCCGGCAGTTATGAAGGTGAGCGCAAATACGGTGCTGCTGCCAACATGCCGAAGTCGAAAAAGAAAACGCCGCCGAAGGGTACTGAATTCAAGCCGGGCGCGTATGGCGAAAACATTCGCGGTCCGCACAAGCCGACGCTCGATGAGATGGGGCCGCATGCTTCGGTTGCGATCCCACGCCAACGCATTGGACAAACCATCGAAGTCAGTGATAACGGCGGCGTACAGAAAAAGGCCCGCCGCGGTCGTCCGCGCAAGACGGGGCGTCCTGGCGCTTAGTACGGGTGCAGGGACTAGTCCCTGCTCAGGGAGTTTGAGGGCAGAATGCCCTCAAGTGTCAGGGGCTCTGCCCCTAACAACCCCGCCAAAGGGCATGGTCCTTTGGAAACCAATTGGGAATAGTGAATGAGCCAACTCCCCGAAGTTCGCGAAGCCGATGCCACGCCGCATATCGCTGCGATTTACGCGGATATCAAAGAGTCGGCAGCGCTGCCGCAGGTCAATCTGATTTTCCGTTATCTGGCGACGTACGACGGCGTCCTCGAATGGGTCTGGCAGGCTCTGCGTCCGCTCTATCGCTCGTCGGAGCTTGCTGATGCTGCGGACAACCTGACGCGTTCTATTGAGAGACCGGGATTGTCACCCCTCATGGCGGTATTAGCCGGCGACGAACTGGCAACCTGCAAGGTTGTGCTTGACTCATACAACAGTGGCAATCCGCAAAATCTGATTGCGTTAACTGCGCTCGTACGCGCGCTCCAACGAGCGGCTACAGATCAATCGTCATCCAAGATCGTTCTGACGCCGCGTCCGGCGACCGCTGAAGCCAGTTCAGTTGCCTTCCCCACCCTGCCGAAACGCGATGAGGTTTCTGCCGATAACATGGCGCGTATCGAGAAAATGACGGCTCGCCATCAGGGGACACCTGGTGTCATCCCGAGCATGTACCTCCATCTGGCGCTTTGGCCTTCGGGGTTGGAGGCGACTGACATTTATCTGCAACCAATCATTGTAGCGCCTGACTGGCAGCCGTTGGTCGCAAGTGTCATCAAGCAAGCCGGCGAAACGGCGGTTCAGTTGGCACCGTGTATCAAGCTTGGAGCGCAGGATCTGGATGCCGCGACCCTGGTCGAAGTTGGCCGCACGATCGAAGCGTTCATCAACCAGACGATCCCCGAGTTGACCACCGTTGGGCGTTTGATTGCCATCGAATGATGGTGTTGCCGCTGGCTAAGGCACATACTAAGTAAAAGCAATCACCGCCCGGCATGTTACGGCCAGGAAGCAGCAACCGCGAAAGCGACGCCCGTTTATGACTACGAACCTCATCTATTTTGCCTGGGTCCGCGAGCGTATCGGTCGGAGCCATGAGACCCGCGATATCCCTGACGATATTCTTACCGCCGGTGATTTGATCACGTGGCTCGCGAGCCAAGGCGAAGAATATGCGAATGCCTTCTCAAACCCTGATGCCGTCCGGGTGGCGGTTGATCAAACCCACGCAGATCACGGACAGGCGATTGCCGGCGCTAAAGAGATCGCGTTCTTCCCGCCCGTCACGGGAGGCTGAATATGGCTGTTCGTGTTCAAGCTCAAGACTTTGATATCGGCGCTGAGATTGCAGCTCTGCAGGAGGGACGCACTGATATTGGTGCGATTGTGACGTTCACCGGAACCGTTCGTGGGACGACCAAAGCGGGTGACATCACAAGTATGACGCTGGAGCATTATCCGGGTATGACGGAAGCTGAGCTGGGGCGTGTTGAGGCTGAGGCGCACGGGCGTTGGCCGTTGCAAGGCTCGACGATTATCCACCGCATTGGAGATTTGGCGCCCGGTGAAAACGTTGTACTTGTTGTGACGGCTTCACGACATCGCCACGCGGCCTTCGAGAGTGCTGAGTTCCTGATGGACTATCTCAAATCACGTGCGCCGTTCTGGAAGAAGGAAACAGGCACGGATGGCACTGGCAACTGGGTTGATGCCCGTGAAAGCGATGAAGACGCGCTGGAACGCTGGGCGAAACCGTAAAGCGATCTATGCTGTCTTGCCAGTCTGAGGCCAATGCCGGAATTTATTTTGCGCACTTCACCGTGACTTTCACGACATCGCCATCTTGAAATTTGTAGTCGACGATCCATTTCCAATCAGCATCGAGCAACGCACGGCGATTCTTGTCGCCGCAGACAAATTCATCGTCTTGCTTCTGTAGGAAGTCTTTGAAGTCAGCTTCCATGCGGGACTGTTTCAGCGCAATTGAGCGTGTCACGTGAAGCTGCTTGTTTGAGCACGAAGCTGTGGCCTTGATCGTCTGAGTGACCGCATCCACTTCGATAGGCAATTTCGCAGACATTGCCGCAACCTGTGCCTTGGCCGAGGCGCAATGAGTGTCCTTTGCCTGGACCGGCAGAGTGAGCAGCGGGGCCAAGAGGGCAGTGGTCATAAGAAGTGCAAGGCGCATGAACATGTTCCTTATTGAAAGAAGCATTTATTGTTCATGTAAGCTGATTTGCGTGCGCCGTCTTGGGTATGCTGTTGAAAAACAGATATTTAGTAAGCAGCTCAAAGTCCTCGTGACATCTAGCAGGCTGTTGAAATTGGCCACGTGAGAGATCGCATTCCCTGCGGAGCGGTTTTTTGAGTGGTCACAGTGTCGGCGGCGTCCTCCCTGGGCCGTTCTATCTCAGGCGGTGGCGTTGGCGAAGATCCTGGGCAGGCGAA
>CAJQQK010000036.1 GCA_905480435.1 uncultured Hyphomicrobiaceae bacterium
GCGGGTGGCGGTTCGATGAAGGCCTATGCCGAAGCGCATGGGCTTGATTTGCAGAGCTTCTATTTGTGGAAAGGGCGGCTGAAGAAGCTCGGGCTTATCGCCGTTCCAGAAGAGCGTCACCGCCACGCCACGGGGATTGTACCAGTAGCACTGCGAGCAGCACCACGCACAGACAAAGCGCACACTCGCATCGAGCTTGCCAACGGTATCGTCATCGAAGTGCCGCTCAACGCTGATGCGGACGCGCTGTGCGATCTGCTGCGTCATGCGATTGATTTGCGCTGATGATGCGGCCCTCGAACGACATTGATGTCGTCTGGCTGTGCCGTGCTGCGGTTGACTTTCGCAAGGGCATCAACGGGCTGTCGATCCTAGTCGAGGAGCAACTGAGCCACGATCCGTTTTCCGGGCAGTTGTTCGTGTTCGTCAATCGCAAATGCGACAAGGTGAAGGTCCTTTACTGGGAACGTTCTGGTTTCTGCATGTGGCAGAAGCGGTTGGAACGTGAGGCCTTCAAGTGGCCCGATCATCTGAGCGGTGAGGTTCTGGCACTAGATGGTCAACAGTTGAACTGGTTGCTTGACGGCTACGATCTCAAAGCCATGCGCCCGCACAGATCATTGCGTTATTCCACGGTTTTGTGACGGACTGGAACGCGCAAATCAGTTAACGTTCACGCATGGCGAAGGCGGTAAAACTTGCTGAAGAAAATGATGCGCTAAAAGCAATGCTTGCAGCGAAAGATCAGAAAATTGCTGCCTTGGAAGAAGAACTGCGCCTTGCCCTTCACAAACGCTTTGCTGCCAGCTCGGAAAAGATCTCACTCGATCAACTCAATCTGTTCAATGAAGCCGAAGTAACCTCGGCAACGTCCGACACAGACGAACCGACGACAACGATCCCCGAACACGAGCGCAAGACGCGCGGTCGCAAACCACTGCCTGACCACCTTCCGCGTACGCGCATTGAACACGACATTCCTGAAGCAGACAAAACCTGCGCCTGCGGCTGTCGAAAAACGCGTATCGGCGAAGTGATATCCGAACAGCTCGACATCATTCCGGAAAAGATCCAGGTGCTGCAACATGCTCGGTTCAAATACGCCTGCCGGTCGTGCGAAGGCGTAGATGACGATGGACCGACAGTGGTAACAGCGCCGATGCCGCCGCAACCGATCCCGAAGAGTAATGCCTCACCTGGCCTTCTTGCCTACATCGGCGTTGCGAAGTTTGTTGACGGCATGCCGCTCTATCGCCTGGAGCCAAGGTTCAAACGGATCGGCGTTGAGATACCGCGCAACACGGCTGCTGGATGGATGATCAGATGCGGCGAACTGATCGTGCCGCTGTTCAACCTCATGGCCGATACACTACTTGATTACGACATTGTCCAGATGGACGAAACAACAGTTCAGGTGTTGAAAGAAAAGGGCCGGGCGGCAACCTCGAAGTCGTACATGTGGGTGCGGCGCGGCGGCCCGCCAGATAAACCGATCATCCTGTTCGACTATGATCAGACACGCAGCGGCAGCGTGCCCGCACGCCTGCTCGGCGATTGGCCCAGAAACGGAGCAAGAGGCGTTCTTCAAACCGATGGCTATGAGGGCTATGCCGCTGTTACCCGGCGCGACGGCGTGCTTCACGTCGGCTGTCTCGCACACGCGCGCCGCAAATTCGACGAGGCGTTCAAAGCTCAATCGAAGAAAGGCCGCGGTGGACTTAGCTCCCAAGGTCTGACGCTGATCCAACGCATCTACCGCGTTGAGCGCGACGCTCGAACGCGTCAACTTGGCGCCGATCAACGCAAACAACTGCGTGACGAAAAAGCAAAACCGATCTGGAACGAGCTGCGCATCTGGCTGGATCAAGCACAAGGCCAGGTGCCGCCGCAATCGCTGACCGGAAAAGCGCTCGGCTATCTCGACAAACAATGGCAGCGATTGATTGCCTACCTTGTCGATGGTCGCATCGAGGTCGATAATAATCGATGCGAAAATGCGATTCGACCCTTTGTTATAGGCCGCAAGGCGTGGCTGTTCAGCGATACACCCGCCGGTGCCGATAGTTCCGCCCGCCTCTACAGCCTCATCGAGACCGCCAAGGCCAACGGCGTCGAGCCCTACGCCTATCTCGCGCGCGTCTTCGCGGCACTACCGGCAGCCACAACGCTCAGCCAGATCGAAGCGCTGCTCCCCTGGAACATTGCCCTCGGCGACGCGTAGCGTCGCTGCCTGCGCGTTAGCCTGTCAAGCCACACACATCACCAGAAGATTGATCGCTTACGCTTATCTGCGCGAACATGACATACGCTAAATAGGAGGCAGTTAAAACGGTAAGCACGCCGACCAGCTGCATTGTCTGAGGATCAAGAACCGGCTTGGGCAGCGCGAATGTCAGCACTTGCGCGACCAGCAGTAGAGATTGGAAAATAGCCACCACAACAATCAGCGGCGACCCATAACGCTGTGTTCTCCTGGTCGAACCAGTCTCTGCCATCTGCGCAAAGCTCCGCCGCAGCTCGGCGGACATGGTCCTGGCCATAGCGAAAATTCCCCAAAAGTC
Source organism: uncultured Hyphomicrobiaceae bacterium (assembly GCA_905480435.1). Taxonomy (GTDB): domain Bacteria; phylum Pseudomonadota; class Alphaproteobacteria; order Rhizobiales; family Hyphomicrobiaceae; genus CAJQQK01. The sequence continues at coordinate 2,562 of CAJQQK010000036.1, forward strand.
TGTCTTGATCGTGTCTCCGGCGAGCCCCACACCAACCGAATCACTGACACTATTACGCCTCAATTCGATTCGGCTGTCGAGGAGATTAAATCAAAATCTTCACACTGAGTTTATTCCACCATCTTTGATGCAATCTCGTAGACGTCGTTGGAGATTTCCGGGGCTACGACGATAGTATTAAGCGCTTCTTCCGCCAGCCGCTGCCGCTTCGGCTCAAGCGTCCGCCAGCTTCGAAATGCATTCAACAGCCGCGCTGCAATCTGCGGGTTCATACGATCGAGTATCAGCACCTGCTGCGCCAAAAACCGATAGCCGCTGCCATCCGCCTTATTGAATTGCGACGGGTTGCCCATCGTGAACATGCCGATGAGGGCCCGCACCTTGTTCGGCGTTTCCATGGAAAACAGCGGGTCTTTCATGAGGCGGCGAATATCGCGCAGCGCGGTTGCCCGGCCAACGGCTGCCTGGGCGCTGAACCACGTATCGATGACGATATGATCGTTCTTCCATTGCGCGCGGAACGCTTTCAGTGCGGCTTCGGCGTCGGCGCCGCCATTTGAGGCCAACAGATAAAGCGCGTGGGCCTGGTCCGTCATGTTGTTGGCTTTTTTGAAATGCGCCTTCAAACGGGCTTTGTCAGCCTTACTGCCACGTGCGACCAGCAAAGAAAGCGCCCAGTTGCGCAATGCCCGCCGGCCAGCACTGGCGGCATCGGGGCTGAAAGCTGCTTTGTCATCAGTATGCGCTTGATAGATCGCTTCCAGTTGACGACCAAGATTTTTGCCAACGCGTTTGGCAAACACGGAGCGCGCCTTGTGAATGGCACCGGGGTCGACACTCTGGCCGATGGCTTGCGCCACATCAGCTTCTGAGGGAATCTTGATAATCTCGGCGAGATAGGCCGGTGACAACGATGCGTCGTCGATCGTTTTGCTCAGCCCGTCAGCGAAGGCGTCGGCACGTGCGAGCGTCGCTTTGTCGGTGGGATCACTTACAAGCTTGACCATGATGCGGGTTGCGAAATCGACCCCGGCCTGCCAGCGCGCGAACAGGTCTGAATCGTTGGCAATCAGAAACGCCAACTCGCTGTCACTCCGGTCAATTGTCAGATTGACAGGTGCCGAAAATCCACGCAGCAAAGAAGCGATCGGCGCTTGCGCAACATCGACAAAACGGAATTTTTGCGTCCGCTTGGTGACATGCAGAAGGCCGTCACGAATGCGTTCATCACTGTCGAGTTTTAGCGAAATTTCGCCCCCGTTCGGCCCGAGCAGGCCGATTCGCAGCGGAATATGGAGCGGCTTCTTCCGCGCTTCGCCGGGTGTCGGCGGCAGCACCTGCTCAACCGTCAGATCAACGGTCTTGTTCTTGGCATTGTGCGTGACCTGACAGACCAGTTCCGGTGTGCCCGCTTGATGATACCAAGTCTGAAACTGAGACAGATCTGTCTTGGCTGCCTGCTCGAAGCAGGCGATGAAGGCTTCGATTGTGGTGGCATCACCATCATGACGTTTAAAATAGAGATCCATGCCGCGACGGAAACCTTCTTTGCCGCAAATCGTGTGGATCATGCGGACAAGCTCGGCGCCCTTCTCGTAAACCGTTGCAGTATAGAAATTGTTGATCTCGATGTAGCTTGATGGCCGGACGGGGTGCGCCAGTGGTCCAGCATCTTCCGGAAACTGATGGGCTCTGAGACCGCGCACATCGGCGATGCGGCCAACCGTCGGATCGCGCTCATCGGCGGTAAATTCCTGATCCCGAAAAACCGTCAGCCCTTCCTTGAGGCAGAGCTGGAACCAATCGCGGCAGGTGATCCGGTTACCCGTCCAATTATGAAAATATTCGTGCGCAACGACCGACTCTATGGCCAGATAGATCGCGTCCGTTGCGGTATCGGGCGAGGCCAGGATCAAGCGGTCATTGAAAATATTGAGCCCCTTGTTCTCCATCGCGCCCATGTTGAAATCAGACACGGCAACGATGTTGAACACGTCGAGATCGTATTCGCGCCCGAAACGTACTTCATCCCAGATCATCGAGCGCTTGAGCGAATCCATTGCCCAAGCGCAACGGCTTTCCTTGCCCGGCTCCACATAGATCCGCAGATCCACATTCTGGCCGGACGCCGTCCTGAAATCTGATGCAAACGACGTCAGGTTGCCGCCAACGAGCGCAAACAGATACGCCGGTTTTGGATGCGGATCTTCCCAAACGGCATAGTGCCGGTCGCCGGCGCTGCCACGTTCGATTGGGTTGCCATTGGAGAGCAGCACGCCCGCGTCATTGGCGTTGGCTTCGAGCCTCACAGTATAGGTCGCCAGCACATCCGGCCGATCGAGGAAATACGTGATCCGCCGAAACCCTTCGGCTTCACACTGTGTGCAGTAAATCCCCTTTGATCGATACAACCCTGATAGAGACTTGTTCGCTTCTGGATTGACCTCGGTCGTGATCTCCAGTTTGAAGGCCTTTGTCGGCGCCTTCTTGATCGTTAGATCGCTGGCGGTTGTCACGTAGTCACTTGGGCCTAGCACCTTGCCATCGAGTTTGACCTCGATCAGTTGCAGCTGTTCGCCATCAAGCCTGAGTTTCGGCTTGCCGTCTGCGGCCGGGTTGGGCCGCATGTTGAGGCGCGAGCGCACGCGTGTTGCATTCGGCTCAAGCGAAAAGTCGAGATAGACCTTGTCGATCAGATAGCTCGATGGTTTGTAGTTTTTCAGCTTGATCGAGCGTGGCGTGTCGGTCTTCAGCATGGCGTGTCTCATTACGTAGGGCCGGGGCTGCCGTCAGGAACGGCGCCGGGACTGAGTAGGCGGTCAAATGCGGATTGTAAATAGAACTCGTCGATGGAACATATCACAGCCCGCAGCGCAACGGTTAGCCACCGCTTGATGTTAATCCCAGGCAGCTGTGCGTTCTGTTTTGGGAGAAATATCAATCCTCGCTGAGTAATTCCAGCACAGCCGCGCCATCCAACTCGCCTTTGCCTTGGGCGATCAGCATTCGATAGAGCGTTAAGGCCTGCGCCGACATCGGCATGGCAGCGTTCTTCGCATGCGCCGCATCGTTGAGCATTTCCAGATCTTTCAGCACTTGCCGGGCATAGCCGCGCGGCGCCCAATCGCGGGCATTCATGCGTTCGAACAGCACGGGCAGAAGATTGGAACCGGCATGCCCTGAGGCGAGGGCTTCTGGCACTTTGGCAACATCAACGCCGTAGCGTTCTGCCAGATTTACCGCTTCCGCCATGACGCAATAGTTGGTCAGCACCAGGGTTTGGTTGATCAGTTTGGTTGCCTGCCCTGCACCAAGCGCGCCCATGTGGGTGAATGTGCCAAGATCAGCCATCACAGGAGCCACGGTGTCAATGGCAGCATCAGCGCCCCCAGCCATGATCGCCAGCGTGCCGCTCGTGACAGCAGCCGGACCACCAGATACTGGCGCATCAATGAATTCAATGCCGGTTGCCGCAAAGAGCGCAGCACCAAGCTCGGTCGTCAGCTCAATCGGCGTTGTTGAATGATCGACAAATACCTTGCCCGGTTGCTCGCCCGCGCTGATCAATCCATCAACGCCGGATACGATGTCGGTGACGTTCTGAGGTGTCGTCACCGAGCAACCGACAATATCGGCGCGCCGCATCACATCGGCCGGGCTGGTTCCGGCTTCAGCGCCGAGCGCTTCAGCCGGACGCATTTTGTCCGCCTGCACATCGAAGCCAACGATCTGATAACCTTGCGTCCGATAGCGCTCAACAAACCGAATCCCCATCAACCCAAGCCCGATGAACCCGACAATTGGTTTGCTCATCGTGACGGCGTCCTCATGGAGATAGAGGTCAATGTGATCTAGCGATGGTTAGACCGAGATCAAGCCAAACTCTTGTTGATCTTGGCGAGCGTATCGGAGCCCGGGCACAATTCTGACATCGGTATTGAATTGAGCGGTCGGCCATCCGTTGCAAGCACATCGTGCAGATCGCGCTGCTCATCGTTGATATACAGCAGCCCGGTCGCGACTTCATTGGCAGCAGCACTCTTGCGGATCGCCATTAGCGCTTCGTCGGAGCTGCGCACATCATGGCTATCGTCAAGCTTGTGGAGACGCAGCATCGAGCCATCGTGCATGGCGACATCCGTCGACGTGCCGGTGTCATACTCAACCTTAATGTCATCCATCTGCGGCACAAAATCTAGGCGCCCGGTCATCTGGTAGTGATCGCGGATGTACTCGTAGCTCTTTGTCGACGTCGTGTGGTTGTTGAATGTCACACACGGCGACAGAATGTCGAGGAATGCAAAGCCGTTGTAGCTGAGCGCGGCCTCAATCAGTGGTACCATCTGTGCCTTGTCGCCGGAGAATGACCGCGCAACGAAACCAGCACCAAGCGAGATCGCCATCTGGCACAGATCAATCGCATCGAATGGGTTGGCTTGGCCTTTCTTCGACGGCGAGCTCTTGTCGTTGGTTGCCGAGAACTGACCTTTTGTGAGCCCATAGCAACCGTTGTTCATGACAATGTACGTCATGTTCAATTGCCGGCGCACCGCGTGGCAGAACTGGCCGAGCCCGATCGACGCGGTATCGCCATCACCCGATACGCCGATGTAGACGAGATCGCGGTTGGCAAGGTTAGCGCCTGTCGAAACCGACGGCATGCGGCCGTGCACGCTGTTAAATCCGTGGCTGCGGCCCAGGAAATAGGTTGGCGATTTCGATGAGCAGCCGATGCCCGATACCTTGGCGATGCGATGCGATGGCAGATCCATGCGGTAGCAAGCTTCAATGATCGCCGCTGTGATTGAATCGTGACCGCAGCCCGCACACAGCGTCGACATTGACGCTTCATAGTCGCGCCGCGTGTGCCCGAGCTTGTTCTTTGGCAGAGCTGGGTGGTGCGCGGCAGGCTTTTGAATGTAGCTCATGGGTCTATTTTATCCTGTCTACTCTGCTGCGACCTGGGATTGATTGAGGTGCGAGCGAACATGTTCAACGACATATGCTGCGGTCAGCGGCATACCGTCATAGTTCAGCAGGGGCACCAGTTTGGCCGGGTCGAGCCCGCCTTCGTTGACGAGCAAGCCGCGCATTTGCGCATCGCGGTTCTGCTCAATGACAAACAGTGTGTCGTGCGCCTCGGCGAATGCTTTGATTTCTTCGCCAAATGGAAACGCTTTGATGCGCATGGCATCTGGGCGCTCGCCGGATTGCTCAAGAATGTCCATCGCCTCGTGTACGGCTGGCGTCGTCGCGCCGAAATAGATCAAACCGACGCTCGATGAATTGCCTGACACTTCAGCTGCCGGCACAAGGGCCGCTGCGTTCTGGAATTTCTTGGTCAGGCGGTCGAGCACGCGCGCATGGGCATGCCCGTCTTCGGTGTATCTGGCATTTTCGTCATGGCTCGTGCCACGCGTGAAGTAGGCGCCTTTTGAAGGGTGCGTACCCGGCAGTGTGCGATATGGAATGCCATCGCCATCTCGGTCTTGGTAACGGCCCCAGTCCGCCATTTCATCAAGCCCAGCTGCATCGAGCACCTTGCCGCGATCATGGGTGTAAGCGTCATCCCACTCGAACGCGTCCGTCATCCAGTCGTTCATACCGATGTCGAGATCGCTCATCACCATAACGGGTGTCTGCAACCGTTCAGCGAGATCAAAGGCGTTGATCGACATGGTGAAACATTCGGTCGGATCAGACGGGAACAGCAGCACATGCTTGGTGTCGCCGTGGCTGGCATACGCGCATGATGTGATGTCCGACTGCTGTGTGCGCGTTGGCATGCCGGTTGACGGGCCGCCGCGTTGAATATTGTACAGCACCACCGGAATCTCGGCGAAGTACGCCAGCCCCAAAAACTCACTCATCAACGAGATGCCGGGACCGGATGTCGCCGTAAATGATCGCGCACCATTCCAGCCAGCACCGATCGCAATACCGATGGCGGCCAGCTCGTCCTCTGCTTGCACAATGCCAAAACGCTTTTTGCCGGATGAATCGATCCGCGTCTGGTTGGCAAAACGCTCGTAGGCTTCCGCCAGTGATGTGGATGGCGTGATCGGGTACCAAGCGCACACCGTCGCGCCCGCATAAACCGCACCAAGGCCGCCAGCATCGTTGCCGGAAATCAGGATTTTGCCTTCGGTCTTGTTGGACTTCTGCGTCTTGATCGGCAGCGGGCACTCGAAATGCTCCATGGCATAATCACGGCCAAGCGCAATCGCTTCCATGTTGGCGCCGACGAGTTTCTCTTTGCCGCGCAACTGATCCGACACGACGCCCTGGAGGGTCTCCACATCCATATCAAGCAGCGCCGTCATCGCGCCGACGTAGACCATGTTCTTGAACAGCTGCCGCTGGCGGATGTCTTTCCATTTCTCAGCGCACATCTTTGCGATCGGCATGCCGAGCACCGTGATGTCATCACGCCCCCAGATGCGCGGCATCGACGAATCGTAAAACAGCCAGCCACCTGGCACGACTTCGGCGACATCATCGTTGTAGGATTGCGGGTTCATTGCAACCATCAAGTCGATACCATCGCGCCGGCCAAGATAGCCTTTTTCCGACACCCGGACTTCGTACCACGTTGGCAGACCTTGGATGTTCGACGGGAAGATGTTTTTCGGCGCGACCGGTATGCCCATTCGAAACAGTGTTTTGGCAAACATCGCGTTGGCGCTGGCCGAACCCGAGCCGTTCACTGTTGCGAACTTGACGACGAAATCGTTGATCCCGCTCATACTGTACTATCCTGATCCCTAATGGCGTTGGGCTGAGCCCATGATGTGGATTTCTGTCAAATCTGCGAGACCCGCCCGGCGAGCATAACGTCGACCGCGCGCGGTCACTAGCGCAGATACGCGCTATGGTGAGCGTGTGTGACTTTCGATACCTGTGTCTCGGCGTAGAAATACTGCTGCATGTCCCAGGCCCCGGTCGGGCAGCGTTCCGCACACAAGCCGCAGTGCAGGCAAACGTCTTCGTCTTTCACCATCACACGGCCCGTATTGAGCACATCGGAAACGTAGATGTCCTGGTCCGCATTGAGTGCCGGTACCCGCAAGGCTGCACGCAGCGGCTCTTCTGCGTCGTTCTCTGTGAAATTGATGCAATCAACGGGACAAATGTCCATGCAGGCATCGCACTCGATGCACGTCGACTCGGTGAACACTGTTTGGACATCGCAGTTGAGACAGCGTTCGGCTTCTTTCAGGGCAAGCTTTTCGTCGAAGCCAAGCTCAACCTCAACTGCCAAGTTGGCGAGTGATATCTTGAGATCTGCGTGTGGTACCGCTGTGCGATGTTGCGCATCATAGTCGTTGTCGTATGACCACTCGTGGATGCCCATCTTCTGGCTGACGAGATTGCTGCCCGGTGCCGGACGATCGGCAATATCACCGCCGCTACAATGTTTGTCGATTGAGATCGCGGCTGCATGGCCATGCGCCACGGCCCAGATAATGTTTTCCGGCCCCCAAGCCGAGTCGCCACCAAAGAACACACCAGGTCGCGTCGACATCATCGTTGTCTTATCAACGATGGGCTGTTCCCACTCGTTGAAGTCGAGCCCGATATCGCGCTCGATCCACGGGAACGCATTGTCCTGCCCGATCGCCATCAGTACAGCATCGCACTCGAACGTTACTTCTTCGCCAGTTGGCAGGAGCTTGCGACGGCCGGTGTCGTCGTACTCGGCCCGCATGATCTCGAATTTCACGCCAACGAGCTTGCCGTCTTCAACGACAAATTCCTTCGGGTTATGATTGTCAAAGATCGGAATGCCTTCGTGTTCGGCTTCTTCGATCTCCCAGTCCGACGCCTTCATGTCCGCTTTTGGCGAGCGCACAGTCACGCGGACATCTTCGCCACCAAGGCGCAGCGCTGTCCGGCAGCAATCCATCGCGGTGTTGCCGCCACCGATCACGATGACCTTTTTGCCAACGCTCTCCGTGTGCTTGAACGCAACAGATGTCAGCCAGTCGATGCCAATGTGGATCTGCTCGTCGGCCTCGGCGCGACCGGTAATGTTGAGGTCTTTACCGCGCGGCGCGCCGGTCCCGACGAACACTGAGTCATAGTTCTCGTCGAGAACCGATTTGAGGCTCGTAATTTCTTGGCCGAATTTGGTGTGAACACCAAGATTGACGACGCGATCAACTTCTTCATCCAGAACCGTAATCGGCAGCCGGAACGACGGAATGTTGGTGCGCATCAGGCCACCACCGGCCGGATCTTTTTCATAAAGAGTAATGTCGTAGCCAAGCGGCAGCAGATCACGCGCAACCGTCAAGGATGCAGGACCGGCGCCAAGCAGAGCGATCCGCTTGCCGTTCTTCTCGGGCGGCATAACAGGCATCATGCCATCAACGTCGCCTTTGTAGTCAGCTGCGACGCGCTTCAGGCGGCAGATCGCGACAGGTTTATCTTCGATGCGGCCGCGTCGGCAGGCTGGTTCGCAAGGCCGATCGCAGACACGGCCCAGAATACCGGGAAAGACGTTGCTCTCCCAGTTCAGCATGTAGGCGGCTGCATACTTGCGCTGGGCAATTAGCCGGATGTATTCGGGCACCGGCGTGTGGGCCGGGCAAGCCCACTGACAATCAACCACTTTGTGGAAGTATTGCGGGTTGTTGATGTCTGTCGGCGGCATGCCGGGAATTTGGCCATCTGAAGGGCCTCGCGCGTTGCCTCGTGCCTTACCAGGGAGACTGGCTGGGGCAGGTGTGACCTCTGACGGCATGGCGGCGGGTATCCTCAATCGTGTTCGTGGCAACCGAAGGGCACATTGGTGCCTTACAATCGATCGCCTCCCTATAGATTTGGGTGAGTATCACCAGGATGACAAGTCGTCGCAACCAAGCCTGATTAACCCGCCAGAATCCAGAGCATCAGAATTCGGACGTGCGCTCACAATGTCTAGCAGGTGTTGGCAAAGGTCAACGACTCATCACATCCGGGATCCAGCATCTCACTGTTGAGAATTTAGTCAGCCGCAGTGCTTAATTTTTAGCCTCTTGCGCAGCAGTTCGTGTTTGGCAGTGCAATCTTTTGGCAGCCCTAGTTTGCACACGTGCACAGCCCTGGATGTGGCGGGGACATAGACGTTAAACAGCAGCGAACAGCCACGCGCCAAATTGAAAGACCTGATGCAACCCAAATCGCGAACCGCAGCGCCGGGGGCGGCTTTCTGAAGTGCATTCTGGAATGCATCAAATTGCCGTGATTCGATGATCGCAGCGCCCATTGGCGCGCCAACGAGCGACGCAGCTGCTGCGTGTGGGGCATCGATGGTAGCGCGTCCAAACATCTTCAGCGCCAAGCTCGGCTCGCGAAATCCGCTGATGTGAACAGAGCCAGCCGTACAGTGCTTGAGCCTCGTGACCGCTTCTGCGATCTGCGGTGCCGTCCAGAAATTCTTCAGACCCGGCATCAGCAAGCCATTGAACCAAAGCCCAAAGATGAATGTGCCAAGCGTGGCGCTTGAAAACCAAGCCATCCCAAAGCCGTGCGCCGAGACCCAGCCGGCATATGAAAACAGTCCCGCGAAAATCAGAAAGCCAACTACATGCACCAGCGTCAGCGGTGTGTCGGTGACAAACAGTACGCCCCAGATCAGCACCGGAGCGACCACCACGAGCAGGACCACCGTGCCAACAAACATGCCTGGAAGCGCGCGCAGACTATGGGCATAGGGTTCAATCCGGCCAACGGCGAGCGCAACCAGCAGGGCACCCGCTGGAAACACCGCCTGCACGGTATAGAGCGGCGGCTTGTTCGACAGCACTTCAAGAGCCACAATCGGCGCAATCAGCCACACCAGCAAGAACCTGACAGTCGCGTCGTGTCGGTATCGCCAATAGCGCGTTACGACCGGACCCAGCATATGGGCGATCGGTAGAAACCCAAGCCCCACCATGACGATGAACACGCCATGGATTGTCTTGAACTTCATGCTCTGGCCGCCCTCAAGCGCATCAAGCACCGCACGAAGGCTCATACCCGAGTAGAGTGTACCATCGCCGATGGCTGACACGGCGGCTAACCAGGGCACTGACAGCCATGCCAGGAGCGGCAGTCCGAACCACGGCTGCAGGCGCCGCAGCATGTCCCACCGCCGATCCACCACCGCCAGCGTCGCGACTGTGACGAGCGCCAGTAGTGGCACTGCCAGCGCATTGAACCAGGTGCTGAGCCCAAGCGCGACCCAGAACGCGCCAAGCCAACCGAACCAACGTGCAGCTGATGCATCACGATAAATTGCGAGCAGGGCGAACTGCGCCACAACGGTCATCGGCAGGATCAGCGCTTCGGCAATCGCAAGCTGTGCATGCAGGGCAACGATCGGCGTCACGGCGATCGCCGTGCTCGCCATCAATGCTGGCACCGGCCCGAACAGCCGGGAGCCCAGCCAGAACATCAGCAGCACGGCTAGTATGGTCGAGAGCATCGACGGCAGTCGATAAGTGGCGATGTCGTTCCATCGTTCCTTATCGTGCACGCTAAGGCTGAGAGCTTGTGCCCAGAACGTCCCGACCGGCCGGGTCAGCTGGCTGTTCTGGCGCCATCGCGGCCTCAGGATGTCGCCGCTTTCCGCAATGTAACGGCTGGAGAGTGCAACGGTGCCTTCCGTGCGATCGATAGTTGGCAGGTTCAACTGACCCGGCAAATAGGAGACCAGCGCAATCAGTCCAAGCAAAATACTGGCAATGATCCGACGCCCCGCAAGCACTGACCAGAAACGCCAGCAGCGGTCATCCACAGATTTGGTTTTGGCAAAAAGTGCTGCCACTGAATGAGCGCTCAATGAAGGCCGGCCTTATTCTCAACGACGCCAAGCTGCCGTCTGGCAGGCATCATAATAATGATCATCGCTGCATCTAGGGCAGCGGTCTGTCCGCCGTCAATATTCCGTCCGGTCCCTATGGCCGAAAAGCGACGGTCTTCCATCGGAATTTGCGTTAACCTTCTTCATCAGGCTGTGACGGCTCCTTCTAATCGCCGCGCCAATGACGATGCCGCTGCAGCCAGGTAGGGGGCAATACTATGCGCATGGTGAAAGGGATCTGGCTGGCTTCGGTAGCGCTGTTCGCCATGCTATCAGGTGGCGCTCTGCCAGGCGTCGCCGTCGCGGCCAGCTGCAGTGAGATTGCGGTCGGCGCGGTATTGTCTCTGACAGGCCGTTATTCAACCGCCGGCGTTCTCACGCGTGACGGATACGAATTTGCGATCCGGCAGATACGCGATGCAGGCGGCATGCGCGTTGGCGACAAATGCTACAACCTTCGCGTCGTATATCGCGATGATGAGTCATCGCCTGAGCGCGGTGTTCTTGTCGCCCTGCGCCTGATCGAAGAAGACCGCGTCCGCTTTATGCTAGGCCCGAATAGCGCAGCTGTCGCCGACGCCATTGCCGACCTCACCGAGACGGCGCGGATCCCCATGCTGACTGCCCAGGGGATGCCTCGATCGTCGTTAGCCAAGGGTCGCAAATATCTGTTCGGATTATTGACGGCGTCGGATCAGCATCTCGCAGCGGGGCTCGAGTTCGCAGCCAAGATGGTCCTCGACAGCGACCGTTCGAAGGCGAGCGTCAAGATTGCCGTCGTGAGTGGCAAAGAACCGTACATGGCAGATCTCCGTCGCGGGTTGCTGCAGTTGGCCGCAAGTCAAAAGTTGAATGTTGTGGTCGACGAAAAGCTCACGGATGATTTCGTCAACTTGCCGACGATCCTGTCAAAGGTTCGTCAGACCAAAGCGGACGTGCTGCTGGTCGCAGCCCACGCCAAGGCGGTGGCACGCGTCGCACAGCAGATCGAAGGCATGCCGGCACATCTTCCAATCATGGCGATGACACATTGCGAAGCCGGAAATATCGCGACCAAAGCGAGCGACGCGGCGAGCCGTATCCTATGCGCGGCACGAAAAACAGAAACCAACCTCAGTCCGGTAGGGTTGCTTCGCGATCGGGCGGCCTTCGACAAGGCATTCAAAGGGCATTTCAAGGCCTATGCGGGACGCGCGATCCCAGACGCTGCAGCACAGGCGGCATTGGCCGTTTATGTGTATGCCGATGCCTTCCGCCGAGCCCGATCGCGCGACAACGAAAAAGTTCGGGCCGCATTGCAGGACACCAGGATGTCGACGTTCTTTGGCTATCTCGACTTTGCTGAGGGCGGTAATGCCGTCGCGGTCCCGATGGTCTGGCGTCAAATTCAAGGAGGGAAATATCGGATCGTTGCACCTGCCGATGTCGCCACGCATCAATTTCAGTCACCGCGAAGTGGCTTGTGATTGAGCATTTGAGCGTATGAAACGGGTGCCGGGGTGATACCGTCTGAATCACGCTGCTACTGCGACACGGCTTTCCTGATAAAACGCACAGATACTGTCAGTCATTGCTTCCACAGTGAACCGTTCGGAGACAATGTCACGAAGGCGTTCAGCCTTCGCGGCAGCAAGCTCAGGCTTTGCCACGATGCCGTGAATAGCACCGGCCAAGCCGGCCACATCTTCGCTCTCGACGAGGCCGGTATCAGATCCTTCGACGATCTCCGAGATACCACCAACGTTGGTCGCGATCAGTGGTAGACCTGCGGCCGCAGCCTCCAACACAACATATGGCAGGCTTTCTTTGCGTGATGGCACCACCATACAGCGACCCATCGTAAACGCATCACGTGCTGGCTTGGCACCGACAAAACGGACGCTGCCATCAAGCCTCAGTTCGTGGGCGAGCGTTGTCAGGCTCTCACGATCGCCACCTTCTCCAACAATCGTGAGTGTCACGTCGCGCGTCTCACGCACCTGCGCCAGCGCATTGAGCAGAACGTCGACGCCTTTGAGGTCGCGCAACTCGCCAATGAACAGCAGATCGCTCGCGTCATCGCGCATGACAGGTGATCTGAATTCTTCTGCCAGAAGCCCGTTGAATATCACCTGGCGTCGCACATTGCCGGCACCCAGGCAGTCAACGTAACGCTGTTGCGCAAAATTACTTTCGAACACGATGCCATCTGTTGCCGGCATCAATTGCCGCTCAAGGCCCATAAAAATGAAAGAGGCTGGCGTTCCGGGCTCATAGTTGAGGCTGCCGCCATGTGGCGTGTAGATCGTCGTGATGGGACGCCCACGCGCCTTCAGTGATCGGCCGGCGAGGCGTGTATGAGCACCACCCTTGGCGCCATGACCGTGCGCGACATCTATCTGCAACTCTTGAATAAGATCGCGCGTCGCTCGAAATGCCGAGAAATCACTAAAACTCAGCCCACGCGACATCGACGTACGATGAACGCCCAACGAAATCGCCGTCCCGAGGTCCGCAAGTCGGCTCTCTGTGAGTGAATCTGCTGCTTGATCATCACACAGGATCGCAACGTCGTAGCCGCGCCGGGCCTGCTCGCGAGCAAGATCTCTGACATGCCGAAACAAGCCGCCAACGGGCGAGCGCAGGCAGTGCAAAATACGCTGGGCAGTCATATAAGGTGTTCCTGAGATTAAATCGATCTCAGATCACGGTAATTGCTAACTCTAAAAGAAACGTTCTGCGACGTTGATTGTGTCACCGGGCTGCAAAACATAGTCAATCGAACCTTTATCGATCTCTATGGCGCCATCTACCCGGCGGCTGATCCGGAAGTTTCGTTTGCGGGCGCGGGGCGTATAACCGCCAGCGATCGCAACAGCGGTCTCCACGGTCATGCCGTTCACATATGGGTATTGGTCCGGTGTGCGCACTTCTCCCAGTATGAAAAATGGGCGGTTCTGGTGGATATCGACCGTCACCTGTGGATCGCGCACGAACCGCGCACCGAGCCTGGAGCGAATAGTAGATGCAAGCCTGTAAGTCGTATGGCGCTGGGCTCTGACCACCCCGATCAACGGCATAATGATGTTGCCGCTATGGTCGACCGTGTAGATCCGACTGAGGTTTGGCTGCCCATAGACGAAAATGCGCAGCTGATCACCGCTGTCGAGCTTGTAGGGGCCATCTGTATGGGCAACGGCGTGCGGCCCTCTATTGCTGACCGGCCGAACAAGTTTGCTGTCCCAGGAGCCGCCGCGCGCAGGGATGATTGGTGCCCAGCCATCAGCTGAATTTGTTTTGGTGACAAGCGGCGCTGGTTCTGAGAACGCGCGGCCCAAGGCATTGGCAGTCTGCTCGGTTGAAATGTGCGAGCAGCCGCCGATCACAATCGCTATTGCCGACAGCACGCCAAACAAGCAGGGCCGCATCACTGTGTCCTCAGTAAATTACTACACGCTACTCTTAGCCATGAAGTGGTTAAGAAAACCTGAGGCAATGCATCAATGCGGAACAATTAAGGGAATGGTTACACGAAAGCGTTTTAATCCAATCTACGGGTAAAGGCATTGGTAAGTATTTCGCTTGGCGCGCTCCCCAAACTGTAAGGCAGAAGTTGAGATGTCGACCAACACAGGTGCTCAGGATATTGACGTTGCCTCAATCTGGGCGCGTGTGCGCAGGGCTTTGCCGGTTCTGCTGATCTGTACGATTGGTGTCGGCGTGGCGACGTTTGCCGCCCTGTCCCTGATTGCCAAGCGTTATGAGGCTGAAACCCAGCTGACTATTACGGCCAAGTCGACCAATCCATACGCGACGGCGAAAGGTGATGCAGGAAATGCCGCGACCGTCACACCACGCCTTGATCCAGCTGCAATCAACACACACGTGCGCGCACTCATGGCGCCAGATCTTCTTTTGAAGGTCGGCAAATCTCTCAATCTAGGGTCGCGGGCTGAGTTCAATTCAGCTATCGGCCCTGTCGATGCAATGGATGGGCTGATGCGTCAGCTCGGCGTCGGCGGACCACGGGCAGGTGAAACCGTCGACAGCCGCGTGCTGGCCAACATGCGCAAAAGCCTCGTTGTCTCGTCAGCGCGCGAAAGCCGGTTCATTTCCGTCCGCTTCACCTCGACAGATCCGCAGGTTGCAGCAACGGTCGCGAATGCCATTTCCACCGCGTATCGCAACAGTTTGCGTGAAATTCCTGTGCGTGAGACCAACGATGCCGTCGCAGCATTGCTGCCGAAGATAAAGCAACTGAGTGCTGAGGCCTTTGAAGCTGAAGCGGCCGCCAAGCGCTTCCGTGCTGAAACCGACCAGTTGACCGGTGGCGCATCAGCTTTGACGTTCCAGCAGCAGCGCATGTCAGCACTCAATGTCGATCTGGTCAAAGCCGAAGCGGATATCTCGAAGTCCGAGGCGCGCCTCACGGCCGCTCGGGAAGTGGCCATCCGAGGCAGCGCCGATACACTCCCGGAAGTTCAGCAATCGCGGATCATTCAGGATTTGATGTCCCAACGCGTCCGCGTTGAGCGTCAGGTCAATGAAGCCCGCGCCGTCCTGCTGCCAGCTCACCCTCGGATGCGCCAGCTCAACGCTGATCTCAATGGTTTGCGCGGCTCCATCAATCGCGAAATTCGTACCATCGTCAACAGCATCTCCAAGGAAGTGCGCCTCGGTCAACTGCGCGCTGAGCAATTGCGCTTGCAGATTGCGGACTTGAAGAAAGCGACGGTCAGTCGATCAGGTGACGAGGTGCAGCTCCGCTCACTGGACAATACGGCCAAATCAAAGCGCAATGAATTGCAGCGCCTGCAGCAGCAACTCGAAGACAATCGTACGGTCGTGGATACAAATCGGGTGCCAGTCGAGGCGGCGATCGTGTCGATGGCACGCGCAACGTCAACGCCAGTGTCTCCCAAAAAAGGCCCGTATACTCTGCTGGCAATGGCAGCCACGCTCATGTTGGGCATGGCCTTGACGGTCGCGCGTGGCCTGCTCGCAATTGGTGCTCCGGTAACGCATGATCGTCGCGCCTCAGATACGTCTGCCAATACAAGTGTGAAATCCAAAACGGAAGAACTCGGCGCAACGGCAACGCCTCTCCAGCGCGGACATACTGGAGATAACTATGCGGTCAACGCCAGTGCGCCAACCAGTGCGCTATCCAGCACCTCAGAACGGTTTGATGATCAGCCAACAGTCGCAACGATCACAGGGTTGGCGAAGCACTTCCTGGATACTGCGCCGGTTGACGGTGGTTTTCGTCTGCTGATTGCTGGAGACACGGACAGCATTGACCCAAGTGATGAGGCGATTGAGTTGGTCGCGGAGCTGAGCGACGCCGGTGCGCGCGTGTTGCTCGTCGACTGGAGCCTCGATGGCAATCGACTACTTGGCGAGATCGATGCGGGCACGACTGTTGGCCTGGTAGAATTGATAGTCGGTCGCGCTGAATTCGAAGATGTCCTGGTGGCACTACCTGACACCAACGTGCATTACGTCTATTCCACGGGCAAGCCAGCTTCGAACGAATTGCTCGAAGAAGAGAGTCTCAATCTGGTGTTTGACGCTTTTGATGAGACCTATGACCACGTTGTGATCGTCGGGCGTCACACTGATGCGCGGGCATTGTTCGAAACAATCCAAGGGCGCTTCGATACCGGGATGACGGTGGCAGAAGCGAGTGTCGGTACGACGCCTGCCAGTGCCGAGACATTCCTCGGGTTTGATGTCACTGATATCGAGATTATTCCCTACGTTCGCAGTGTAGCGAGCAATCCCACGGCTGCCATGACGCACCCCACGGCCCGTCGCCGCACGAGTGCGCATCAACGGACCTGACAGATTGCGGCCGCAAACCGCATGCTTCGCAGTTGTGGTTGGCCCGATCAATCGGGGCCGTCACCTGATCTGTTGCGCGGTCGGGATTGATACTAGAGTTCACGAAGCATTCACCATGTGACCAGAATGCCAAGGCGCAATTGCAGCCTTAGGCACACTGCACAGCTGTTATTTACTTGGGCTGATTACAACAAGCCATTGCGGATTAATGCAGTGGGGTTGCCAGCGTCAGCATGAACGATGTCACAACGAACATACTCAAGACTGCGCTCAAAACGCTGTACTACACACGTCTGGACGCAGCGCTTGCACCGATCACTCAGGGCGCTGGCGTCATCTTCATGCTGCATCACGTCCAACCTGGGCGACCGGATCCATTTGCTCCGAATCGAATTCTCAGTGTGACACTAGAATTCCTCAGCACCGTCGTTGAACATGTCCTCGAGCGCGAGTTTGATATTGTATCGATCGACGAGGCGCATGCCCGCATGGCCTCAGGCAAGATCGGCAAACGCCGCTTTGCAACATTCACATTTGACGACGGCTATCGCGATAACATTGAGCATGCCTTGCCGATCTTTCGGCGCCATGATGTGCCGATGACAATCTATGTCGCGCCCGATTTCTGCGACGGCAAGGGCCGCGCTTGGTGGGTGACGCTCGAAAAAGTGTTGGCCGAAATGACGAGCATCGCTGTGCCGTTTGCTGATGGCGAACGGGTTTTGCCGCTCACAACAGTTGCCGATAAATACGTCGCTCTGAATGAAATCTACCCCTGGCTGCGCGCCATGCCGGATGCTGCCATTCACATGCATGTCGACCGCTGGGCTGCAATCGCGCGTATAGACCCCTTTGCTGCCTGTCGCGATCTCGTCATGAATTGGGATGAAGTACGCGCCGCTGCAAAAGATCCGCTGGTGACAATCGGCGCCCACACGATGTCGCATGCATCATTGGCAAAATGCTCATCTGATCAGGCGCGCTGGGAGATGGCAGCCAGCATCGAACATGTTGAACATGAGCTTGGCACCGACTGTCGCCACTTTGCCTACCCGTACGGCGATGCTGGTAGTGCCGGTCCACGCGAATTCGAAATCGCCCGAGAGCTTGGCCTGCACACGGCTGTGACCACGCAAAAAGGACTGATCGCAACCAATGTCTCTGATCAGTTGACCGGCCTGCCACGGTTATCGCTCAATGGCGACTTCCAGGATGAGCGCTTCGTCAAAGTGCTGCTTTCCGGCGCACCCTTCAAAATGATGGAACTCGCCAAATCGGCCCTACCGCGACGTCGCGCGGCTTAAGCGGGTCTCCATAACAGACGCAGGTCACTCTTTCTGCATCCACCAGATAATCGCGCCGGCTGGGATTACCCAGGCCAGCCCCGCGATGACGTAATAGGCCATCTCGACGAACTTACTGGCATTCACCTGCAGCGCGATCGCGACCATCATCGCGGCCAGCGAATACACCACCACGAAGATCAGCAACGCAATCGTGCCAAGCAGTTTCCGTGTCCGCATTCTCATTGGTTGTTGCCTTATTCTGCGAGATTTAAGCCTTGGATGCCGTCGAGCAGTTAATCCATGGCAACGCAATGACGAGTTGGGTTCGTGAGCCGCGCCGATGCATCGCATTGTGTTCAGCGGGTGGAACACCCAGTTTCTGCACCAAGCAGAACACAGTATCACAAATACATGATCGCAAATTCAGGGATCAACGACGATGACGCCGGGTGTCGCGGACCAAACTCATCTGCCGAGCCTGTTTGCCGGCAACGGCAGTGAAACCAGCCCATGGGTCTCGCGCTGGCTGCTCTGCGTTGCGCTCTTGGTCGTGGCCATGGTGGCGGTTGGTGGCGCAACACGTCTTACGGATTCAGGCCTCTCGATCACCGAATGGAAGCCGTTGCTTGGCGCCATTCCGCCGCTCAGTGCTGCAGATTGGGCCAACGCATTCTCAAAATACAAAACGATCCCGGAATACAAGCTCGTCAACGACGGCATGAGCCTCGCGGCATTCAAGGCGATCTACTGGTGGGAATGGGCGCATCGTTTCCTTGGGCGCTTCATTGGCATTGCTTATGGATTGCCCCTGCTCGGGTTTTGGTTGGCCGGCAAAATTCCCAACCAGCTCAAGCTGCCACTCGCGGTGGTTTTGCTGCTTGGTGGCCTGCAAGGCTTCGTTGGTTGGTACATGGTCCAGTCGGGCCTGACCGAACGGGTTGATGTCAGCCATTACCGGCTGGCGATGCATTTGGGCCTCGCCTTCGTCATCCTTGGTGGCCTGGTCTGGCTTGCGCTTATGGCCCGCCCATTCGACTCGCTCGTGCGCCTGCAATCGGTTGCGACTTCAGCACGCCGATTGGCTGTCATCATGGTAGCCCTCGTTTTCTGTCAGGTGATCCTCGGCGCCTTCGTCGCCGGCACCAAGGCAGGCATGACCTACAACACATGGCCACTCATGGACGGCCAATTCGTGCCCGACGGGCTATGGAGCAAATCACCGTGGTATCTGAACGTCGTTGAGAACCTCGCGATGATTCAGTTCAACCACCGCATGATGGCCTATCTGCTTGTCGGCTTAGCTGTCGTGCAAGCCTTTACCATAGCGCGGCGCACCGAGAACGGTCGGGCAATCGCCAGTGCCTGGTGGTTGGCAGCTGCAATGGTCGCACAGGCAGGACTTGGCATCTGGACGCTGCTTGCGGTCGACGGTGCCATCCCGATCGGCCTCGGCGTCACCCATCAGACAGCCGCCGCCATCATCTTTGCGGTCGCCATCTGGCACTTGCATGCGGTCTGGTTGTCCGCGCGGCAGTGACCGGCCCACCATTGACGTGGGGGGCCGCTCAAATGCGCACGCAGCTACAATCAACTCAGCCCAAGCATCAGTTGGATGTTCTGAACGGCGGCACCTGAAGCACCTTTGCCAAGATTATCAAGCCGTGCCACCAGCACGGCCTGGCCATGCTCCGCATTGCCATAGACACGCAGTTCGAGCTTATCCGTGTTCTCCAGCGTTTCAGCCGAAATACGTCCCGTCGTCGCCATGTCGGGATCGGACGCAGCGTCCAGCACGGTCACCAGTTCTGAGTCGGCGAAATGCTCGGCCAACGCATCATGCAGCGCATCGAGTGATGGCGTGCCGGGCAGCGTATCGAGATGCAACGGCACGCTGACCAGCATGCCTTGCGGGAAGTGACCGACAGACGGCACGAACAATGGTCGGCGGCTGAGGCCACTATACTTCTGCAGCTCTGGGATGTGCTTATGTTCGAGACCAAGCGCATAGTACTCGAAATCTGCCCCGTTGCCCGCTTCGTGGACCTCGATCATGCCTTTGCCACCGCCAGAATACCCGGAGACGGCATTGACGGTCACCGGATAGTCAGCCGGCATCAAGCCACGATCGATTAGCGGCCGGATCAGGGCGATCGCACCTGTCGGGTAGCAACCCGGGTTGGCAACGCGGCTTGACGTGCGCACGGCTGCACCTTGATCGTTACTCAGCTCCGGAAAGCCATACGCCCAACCATCGGCAACACGGTGTGCCGTTGAAGCATCAACGATCTTCGGGCCTCCGTTCGGCAGGCTGTCAGCCAGCGACACGGTCTCGCGCGCAGCATCATCTGGCAGACACAGCACGACAAGGTCGACATCGCCCATCAGCGCGCGTTTGGCATCGGCATTTTTGCGGTCTTCTTGAGCAATGCTGCGCAGTTCGATGCCGGCAACGTTCGTCAAGCGTTGACGAATGCCAAGGCCCGTTGTGCCGGCTTCACCATCGATAAAAACTGTTGCGCTGCGAGTCATCGTCCGTCTTCCTGCTAATAGTATCGAATATGGGTTTAACGGGTACCGCACTGTACTGATACATGGTTGTTGTCAATCGAAAAGCCAAACAGCGTCGCCGCATTGCGCGGCGCTGCAGCGAAAGAAGGTAGGTAGCTGTGTCGAATACTGATGTGTCCAAGGCCCAAAAGGTTCATGTCATTTTTGATCTCGACGACACGCTCTACCCGGAGCGCGATCACGCTCACTCAGGTTTTCGAGCAGCCGGTCGTCACGCTGAAACAGCCTGGGGCGTTTCCGGGCTTGCAGATGAAATGATCCGACGGCTGGATGAAGGCCATCTCGGCCAGGTCTTTCCGATGTCGGTTGCGGCGCTCGTCCCCGATCACTCCGACACGCACATTGCCGAAGTGCGCGCGGCCTATCGCGACCACGACCCCGAAATTACTCTGTTCGACGATGGGCGCTGGGCGCTGGAACACTACGGAGCCATCGCAAAATTGGGCCTCATCACAGACGGCAACGCCGGCGTTCAGGCCCGGAAAATTGGCGCGCTCGATATCGCACATCACTTTGCAGCCAAGGTGCTGACCGGCGAACTCGGCCCCGATCGCGCATTCCACAAACCGCATCCACGTGCCTATGAGCTGATCGAACAGCAGATCGGCGTTGCTGGCGATCACTACGTCTACATAGGCGACAATCCAGCTAAGGATTTCGTCACACCGAATGCGCGCGGCTGGACATCGATCCAAATCATCCGCGAAAAAACGATCCACGATCAGAACGCTGAGGTTGCAGGCGGCGCGCCTCGACACAAGATCCAGTCGCTACGACAATTGCCGGAGATCTTAAAATTTTAGGGCGCCACACTCCTGCTTGCCGTGACAGCGTCAAAAATCGCCTGTAAACGACATCGCAGCATTGTTCGATTTGAGGGATAAATCATGTCACTGCGTAGATCACTCCTGGCGGCCGCCGCGTTTGTCACTTTCAGCTCCGCCGCACATGCGGGCATGTGCACCAGATTGCCACTGTCTGACGTCGCGTTCGGCAAACCAGCTGCAACGGACGCCGCCCGTGAAAAGCTCCGCGAGTATGCCGGCAATACGCTTAAGAAGCGCGGCTGGTCAGGCGCAGGCGAGCTCAAGTCGAGCAATGAAAAAGTCTCTTGTAAGGTCTATTTGGAGCTCGGCCCTCTCGGAACGGAGTATCGCTGTCTGGTCACTGCCACTTATTGCGCGCCATAAGCGCCAAACAACAAAAAAAGGGCCCGCCGAAGCGAGCCCTTTCGTAACCGAGTATTTCGAGATTAGCGCTTCGAGAACTGGAAGCTACGGCGAGCTTTCGCCTTGCCGTATTTCTTACGTTCAACTGTCCGGCTATCACGCGTCAGGAAGCCGCCCTTTTTGAGCACGCCGCGCAGTTCTGGCTCATAATAAGTCAACGCTTTCGAGACACCGTGACGAACAGCGCCAGCCTGACCAGAAAGACCGCCACCTTTAACCGTCGCGATAATATCATATTGGTCGAGACGTTCGGCGGCCTGAAGCGGCTGCCTAAGCAGCATCTGCAGCACCGGGCGTGCGAAATATTTCTCGAATTCGCGACCGTTGATCGTCATCTTGCCATTGCCTGGTTTGATCCAGACCCGTGCAATCGCGTCTTTCCGCTTGCCCGTGGCATAGGCACGGCCAAGTGAATCGACCTTCTTCACATACACTGGCGCATCATTAGCCACGACTTCATTGGCAATAACTTCAGCCGCGCCGGTTGCCTCGCCGAGATCTTCGAGCGTCTTAATTTCTTCCGACATTATGCTTGCGCCCTCTTGTTCTTCCGGTTCAACGCGCCGACGTCCAAAACTTCCGGGTTTTGGGCAGCGTGTGGATGCTCAGTGCCTTTGTAGATCCGTAGGCCCCGCAGGATCTGCCGTTGCAGGGGGCCGCGTGCCAACATCCGCTCGACAGCTTTTTCAAGGACGCGTTCTGGAAACTTGCCTTCCATAATCATCTTCGGCGTACGTTCTTTGATGCCGCCTGGATAACCGGTGTGGCGATAGTACTTCTTGTCGGTGTATTTGGCACCGGTGAATACCACTTTGTCGGCATTAATGACGACGATGTTGTCGCCCATATCAACGTGCGGCGTATAGCTTGGCTTGTGCTTACCCTTGAGCCGCGTGGCGATTAGTGAGGCGAGACGGCCGACAACCAAGTCTTCGGCGTCGATCAGCACCCACTTCTTCTCCACTTCGGCCGGTTTGGCGACGAAGGTTTTCATGGTCGATGTTCCTGAGAGTTTCGTATAATGCGCACAACAAATGCGCTGTAATCTGCGAAGTGCAGCTTGTACGCTGAATAACGGCTCAGATCAATCGCACAAAACGCTGCAAAATCAATGCGTTTCAACGTGAGGTATTAAAATACCGCTAAGGTGGTATTAAAATACCCTATCAGCTGGGCACCATCGGCAAAGCGTAAATGCAACTCGCCTGGGCGACCAGGATTCGGCCATTTCCGCTGTAGATTCGCGCATCGCACACCACTTGCCGACGTCCTCGCCGCAGAATGGCAACTTCACCGATAAGATCCTCTGGTTCAGGGCGTGCTAAAAAATTGATCGTCAGAGTTGTCGTGACGGAATCGATAGCTGGTTCACCCAGATCGCTCAAAATCGCGACATACGACGCCATGTCTGCCAATTGAAACATGGTTGGTCCCGAGATCGTGCCACCTGGCCGGGCAAAACGGGCTTCAAAGGCGAGCCGTACAACGGCAGCCCCTTGACCGCAGCTGAGAACATCGATTGCCCCGACTTGCTCGCGCCCTTCCGGAAAGTGTTTGCCGATCAGCGCGAGAACCTCCTTCGGTGCCAAAGGCTTCGGCTGGCTTGTTATAGTGGGTTGTGTCATTGAGGCGCCTTTGCTCTGCCGTCTTTTGCTGTTTTGAGCCTGTACCCGATCTTGAGCTTGTTACGAATACCGCAATTGATGCTTCAGAGGAGCACGACGATATGCAACGCGTGAAAACCGGATTGATTGATTTCGGCGTGGTTCTGGCGATTGTATTTGCATGCGCGATCGGCGCGATAGCGCCCGTCAACGCGCAGGACAAGTCAGAACTGCTCCAACTGGAACAGATCGCCCTCGCCGAGGCCCACATTACCGGCTATCTCAAAGTTGGCCCAAAACTCAATAAGATGTTTGATCGCATAGATAAGGCCGGTGACAAACCCGACAAGCAACTCAGTGCTGATCTTGAAGCCCTGGCCAAGACCGGGGGCTTCAAATCATTCGATGAGCTTGAAACCGTTGTCTCCAATGTCACCTTCGTCATGTCGGGCATCAACGAAGAGGATGGCAGCTTCAAAGAGCCTGCCGAATTGCTCAAGCAGGAGTTGACCGAAACTGAGAACGACACGAGCATCAAGGCTGAAGAAAAGAAGCAGCTGATTGCCTCGATCAAGGAATCGATTGCGCACACACCAACGCTCAAACATCCCGGCAATGTTGAGTTGGTCAAAAAGCACTTCCCGGCACTGGTAAAGCTATTTCAAGAATAACTTTGCAGCACTGTTAGATGCCGGGATTTGGCTTCGCGCGTCATTCGCCTTAAAACAACTGCAACGGGTCGGTCTGTCCGGCCCGTTTTGCACGTGCCGAAGCTCAAACAGATCAGGTTGGACGGATGAATAACGCAGCTGCAACGAGCGCCACGGCACCAGGAACCGCGCCAGCAACAGAGTCGATCCTGGAAATCGAACACAATGCGGCTGTTGCAACTTTGACCCTCAACCGGCCAAAGGCACGCAATGCACTGTCACTGGGAATGATCGCAGCCCTTAAGTCGGCCATCGATGAGCTCTCAGCCGATAAATCCATCAGCGTCGTTATTCTCCAGGCGAACGGGCCTGGATTTTGTGCCGGGCATGATCTGAAAGAGCTCACCGCACACCGTCAGGATAGCGACCGGGGCCGCGAGTTTTTCGCGGAAACCATGCGGGCCTGCGCTGAGATGATGCAGAGCATTGTCCATTCGCCAAAACCCTTCATCGCGTCCGTTCATGGCATTGCATCTGCTGCCGGCTGCCAGTTGGTTGCCACTTGTGATCTGGCCGTTGCGAGTGACGACGCGCTGTTCAACACGCCGGGGGTCAACATTGGCCTCTTTTGTTCATCGCCGATGGTCGCTCTATCGCGCAATGTGTCGCGCAAGCAGGCTATGGAAATGCTACTTCTCGGCGAGATGCTGCCCGCTGAAGACGCCAAATCGTTCGGCCTGATTAATCGTGTGGTGCCAGCCGACAAGCTAACTAGCGAAGCCACCGCGATAGCCCGCCAGATCGCCGACAAATCGCCGCTGACTGTTGCGATCGGCAAGCAGGCTTTTTACGATCAGCTTGAGTGCAACCTCAGCGATGCCTACGACCTTGCAGCCGACGTGATGGTGCGCAACATGCTCGCTCGCGATGCAGAAGAGGGCATCAACGCCTTCATCGAAAAGCGCACACCCACGTGGGAAGGCCGCTAAGATGCCGGATGGTGATCCGGACACGCCACCCCGACCTGACAATGTTACGGCCGGACATGTAACAATGGTGACGCTCGGCGTTGCCAACTTGGAGCGTGCCACAAAATTCTACGAAGCCATCGGCTTTCAGTGTTCCGCTGCCAGTCAGCCGGGCATCTCCTTCATGATATCGAGCACAATCGTTGTCGGACTTTTCCCGATCGATGAACTCTCCAAAGATGCTGCCATCGACGTTGGAACGCCTGGGCATGGTGCTGTCGCCATCGCACAGAACCGCCACAGCGAGGCTGACGTTGATAGCGCTATGACGCAGGCTGAGCGCGCTGGGGCCAAAATAACAAAGTCGGCACAAAAAGTATTTTGGGGCGGATACTCAGGATACTTCGCAGACCTGGACGGCCATCTCTGGGAGGTGGCATATAACCCGTTCGCCGAACTCGACAACAACGGCCGCATGAACTTGCCCGGCCCGCCAACAACAGCAAGCGATAGCTAACCTGCCATGAACCCCAGCATGAATCACGACCACTATTCCGACCGCTACATCACCGACATCCTAGCGGGAGCCCGATCGTTTGCGATGGTTGGTGCCAGCGCCAATACCAACCGACCGAGTTATTTCGCAATGAAATACTTGCTTGGCAAAGGCTTCGCCGTGCATCCAATCAATCCGCGCATGGCGGGTGACAAGCTGCTCGGCCAAACGGTTTATGCGTCGCTTGCCGACGTGCCAGGTCCAGTCGACATCATCGATATTTTTCGCAACGCGGATGCAGCTGGCGTCATCGTCAAAGAGATCATCGCATTGCAGAAACAGCTGCAAGCCAAAGTCGTGTGGATGCAACTGAGTGTGCGCAACGATGCAGCCGCCGCTGAAGCCGAAGCCGCCGGCCTCAAAGTTGTTATGAACCGGTGCCCGAAGATCGAGTACGGACGTCTTTCCGGTGAACTCAATTGGGCTGGCGTCTACTCAGGCACCATTTCAAGTCGGGTACCGCAGCTGTCGCCGGATGGATTTCAAAACCACATCCTTTCAGCGAGCGCCTAGCAGATCCAGGCGAGGACGGCAGCAGTCGTCATCCTCGCCTGATTTTTTGTCGCTCTAAAGTGTGTCGACATTGACGTATGCACTCTTAAGGAGCGCATTGCGCCGCGCCCTCGCAGGCCGAGCTCATGCGAGGAATAGCCATGAGAGAGAAAGCAAACTTAGAGCGCCATCTGACTTCAAGTGCTATTCCAAAGCCCGACCCGCTCTAAGTGAAGCGTTTGATGATGCCCCACAACAGGCCAAGTCCAGCACCGCCAGCGCCGCCGCCAAGCAGATTGCCAACGATTGATTCCAAGCCAGTGCCGATCATAGGTCCAACCATGGGTCCCAAGGTCGGGCCGAATATGTAGCTACCAATGATACCGCCGATAATCCCGACAACGGTGTTCGCGCCGACACCAGCGGCACGTCCACCGGCCAGCTTACCAAGAACATTACCGCCAATCAGGCCACCAAGGCCGCCGGTAGCGAGTGATATAAGATCCATTTCTATAGTCCCCCGTGTGGCGTTCTATGAATTTGAACAGGTGTGCATGAGCCGAGGCATTGCCCCGTTTCCAGCTGGGCGACTTTACACCAACTTGTGAACCGCAAATGACATATTTGATTGGTCAGCACGTTTTGTGCTTGCCCCAGTGGGCCGCATCTTTCATTCTGTGCGCGTCACTTCGCCGCCCAATCTATTGATTTTCAGGTAGAATATTCGTTCACCGGCAGAGCTGCTGCTGGCAAGATTTTCCATCTGGAATCCGCATTGAGCAATGAATGTAACGAATGTGATGTTTGAGCCACTCGCTTCAAAGCTCAACAGCAGCCCACGACTCACCTCCAAGGTGGTGCATTGGCTGCGATTTGGATAGAAAGAGGCGTTGCATTGACGCCCGCAATTTTAGACCCACCAAAGAAGGAACGTTCGCGCCATGACGGATCAAACCCCGGCACCGAAATTCGATACGCTTGCAGTACATGCCGGTGCAACACCTGACCCGTCAACCGGAGCACGCATCACGCCAATCTATCAAACGTCATCGTTCGTCTTCAATGACGCAGATCATGCAGCTTCTCTGTTTGGCCTTGAGGCGTTTGGCAACATCTACACACGCATCACGAACCCGACACAGGCTGTGCTCGAATCGCGCATTGCAGCGCTCGAAGGCGGCACGGCGGCCCTGGCCGTCGCCTCCGGTCACGCCGCTCAGTTCCTGGTGTTCCATACCCTGATGGAGCCCGGCGATGAGTTCATCGCAGGCCGTCAGCTCTACGGTGGCTCAGTCAATCAGTTCAATCATGCCTACAAGAAATTTGATTGGAATGTAGCCTGGGCTGACAGCACTGATCCTGCCAGCTTTGAGGCCGCGATAACCGACAAGACGCGCGCGATCTTCATCGAAAGCATCGCCAACCCAGGCGGTGTCATCGTTGATATTGAAGTCATCGCAGCAGTTGCCAAAAAAGCCGGCATACCACTCATCGTCGATAACACGATGGCCTCGCCTTACCTGTGTAAGCCGTTCGAGTTCGGTGCTGATATCGTGATCCATTCTTTGACCAAGTTCATTGGCGGCCACGGCAACTCGATCGGTGGCATCATTGTCGATGGCGGCAAATTTGACTGGCTCGGCGCAAAGCACCGCTACAAGACGATGGTTGAGCCAAACGAATCCTATAACGGCCTCGTGATTGCTGAGACGTTTGGTGATTTCGCCTTCGCCATCGCCTGCCGTGTCATGGGCCTGCGCGATACCGGGCCGGCAATCGCACCGATGAACGCGTTCTTGATCCTCAATGGCTGTGAAACCTTGCCGCTGCGGATGGCGCGTCACTGCGAGAACGCGCTTGCTGTTGCAAAGCACCTCTCCCAACACGACAAAGTTGAATGGGTGAATTACGCTGGCCTGCCGGACAATAAGTTCTATGGCCTTCACCAAAAAATCTGTCCGAAAGGGGCTGGCGCGGTATTCACGTTCGGCGTGAAGGGCGGCTATGAGAACGGCGTCAAATTTGTTGGCAACCTCAATCTGTTCAGTCACCTCGCAAATATTGGCGACACGCGCAGCTTGGTCATCCACCCGGCATCGACGACACACCGACAGTTGACATCAGAGCAACGCGACCTTGCCGGGGCTGGCGATGACGTCATCCGCCTATCGATCGGCATTGAAGACAAGGTCGACATTATCGCTGATCTCGATCAGGCTCTTGCTGGCTGCTGATCACAACTACAAAAGGGCCGCGGTTCGCATGCCGCGGCCCTTCGATAAATTGCCTCGACGCTCTACCCGTTCGGCGACCAGGATGCCGCGCGCTTTTCCGCAAACGATTTCAGCCCTTCACCCGCTTCATCGGATTGCCGCTTGTCTGAATGCTCCTGGATTAACCGCTTCAGCTCCTCATGGGTCATATCGCCGTTCGAGTACTGCAGCGCTAGCGCTTTGGTTTTCGCAATTGCATCCGGCGCGCACTCGAGCAGTGCTGCCAGGATTTCTTCGCCTTTGGCGTCGAGCTGATCGTTCGGTACAACTTCGTGCACCAGCCCGAGCCGCATCGCGGTCTCGGCATCAAACCGTTCACACGTCAGCGCATAGCGCCGCACTTGCCTGGCCCCGATAGCATCGACCAGATGCGGCACGATGACGGCTGCCGTCACACCCCAACGGGCCTCTGAAATGGCGAACTTGGCGTCCTCAGTCGCGACCACAACGTCGCACGCCGAGATCAACCCGGTGCCGCCACCAACGCAAAAGCCTTGTACCAGCGCGATTGTAACGACGCCGAGATGGTTAAGCCGATCAACCGCCATTGTTGTCGTATTCGAGGCATCAAAGTTGTGTTTCGGCGATCCGTCACGTGTCTCATTCAGCCATAAGAGATCAGCGCCTGCCTGAAAATGCCGGCCATTGCCCTTGATCACGACCGCTCTGAGGCCTGCTTCCTGGCCAAGCGCATCCATGGCATCGTGCAACCCTTGAAGTAACGCGCCATTGTAAGCGTTGTTGCGGTCTGGCCGGTTGATCGTCACTGTTCCAACGCCGCGCGCGTCGCAAGACCATAAAACTGGGGCATCACTCATATTTGTCTCCTGACGGCCTCAAAAGTGCAGCCGAATTGTTGTTTTGGATTCGCCCATTTGTAACAAACCGCAGCAATACCTGTTCTGATATCTACAACGCCAACGGACTTGTAATCTGCGAGACACGAAGACTTCCGCTCGTGGCCAGATCTGATTGTTGGGCAATTGCCACAATCGTTACGAATAGCCGAGTCTCACAACCAGTTGATCCGCCTTTGTTTGGCCACATGGCGGGCAAACCAGTATGACAAGCAGAGCCATTCGAACACTACGGATATTCCTCAGGTCCACGAAAGCGGATTTGGCGGTATTGTTCGCCGGTATGATCAGCGCGGGGTGATCATATCGCAACTGCAAAGCGACTGCGGCAGCGACGACCCAAGCTGAAGTGGGGCCAAGCTGCAAAGAGGGACCAACCAACATGACTGCTCAAAATAAACGCCGTCAATTGCTGAAGCTGCTGGCCACGGGCTCAATGGCCGTCGGTGGCGCGAGCCAAGCCTTTGCCGGCCGTGCGTGGTGGCAGGGATTGCAGGGCTTCGGTAATGACGACGCACGGCCCTCACGACCGCCGTCTAAGCGCAAAAAGATTCCCCTCAACGATCTCCGCCCCGGCAAGATGCCACTGCGCAGCGACGAAATGCTGTTGCAGATGGATGCCGCCATTAAACGTCTGAGTGAGCAGTCCGGTCGGCAGAACTGGCCAAGCATGCCGAAAGTCCGGATGCTGCGCCCCGACGATGAGCACGAGGCGGTTGCTGTTGTACGCCGCATCTTGGCAGCAACGGGCGATATGCCGGCACGTGCCGCGCGTGCGACATCCGGCAGTTATACTTACGACGACCACATGGTGACAGCTGTCAAACGCTTCCAGCAACGTCATGGCCTGCGTCCCACTGGCCGCCTCGATCGGCCGACCCGGGCGCAGCTTGCGGTGTCACCGGCATCGCGCCTCAGGCAGTTGCGTCTCAACCGGCAGCGGATCGCGCGCCTCGTCGAAGGTCGTATCGCGGACCGATATATCCTGGTGAACGCGGCATCCTTTGAGTTGGAAGCTGTCTCCCGGTTCGAAGTCCAGCAGCGCCATCGCGTGATTGTTGGTAAGCCGGACCGTCAGACGCCGGATGTCGTTGCCACCATCAAGGGCCTGAATTTCTTTCCCTACTGGCGTGTGCCGATGAGCATTGCTCGGAAAGATCTGTTCCCGCGCCTGATGAAAGAGCCGGAATATCTCGACAAAGAGCACATCCGAGTTCTGAGCAAATCCTACAACGGACCGGAGCTTGATCCGCGCACAATCAATTGGAGCACGGCCGATGAAAAGATCGTCAAATTCCGGCAAGACCCTGGTCCTTGGAATGCGCTCGGTCTCGTGCGCATCAACATGCCAAACGAGCACATCGTTTATATGCATGACACACCGATGAAGCCGTTGTTCGGCCAACGCTATCGCGCGTTCAGCGCCGGCTGTGTGCGGGTGCAAGGCGTCATGGATCTGGTTGCCTGGATCGCGAGTTCTGAGCCCGGGTTCGCCTCCAAGTCGGCTGTTGATGAGATCCTCGATGGTGGTCAGCCTGTCGACGTCACACTTACACGACCGATTCCGGTGCACTTCACATATGTGACCGCCTGGGCTGAAGAGGATGGATCACTTCAGTTTCGTCCTGACATTTATGGCCGTGACGGCGCTCAGGAACTTGTTGGCTCTGCTGATCCAGACGCTCTGGCTGCTGCACCACGGAATTTCTCACCGTAGTAAGCCGTCGGGCGGTTCGCGCGATGCAGGCAATCACATGCTGCCCCATCTTGGAATGTGATCGCTCGCATCCGAGACTTGACCGAAACGCGCGCGCCATCCAAACCTTGACCCAGCAGTGAATTGTGCGGGAGCAAGGTTGTTATGTTGGCATTAGCCGGTTACGCGGATCGCCTGTCGGCGCGTCCAGGCGAGACCTTGAATTTCAAACTCTCGAATTCAACCGGGCAGCCGGTTGATGCACACATCGTCCGTGTCATCTCAGCAGATCCGAATCCGGCCGGGCCTGGCATTCGCGAAGAGGCGGTCCCCGTTGAGCTCTCGCAACTTGATGTCGGCACCCACCCGGTGGCGCAGGGCTCGTACGCTATTGCAGATCTTGGCAACGCGCTGGCCGACCTTGCCAATTTCTCGTTGCTTTTGACGCTCATGCCGACCCGATTGCCGATCGACGGTCCCGCAACAGTCATCGCCATGCTTGCCCCAGACGATCAGGGGCTGCGCGTTGCCCTGGAGCCGAGCGGATCCCTGAGCGTTTCACTCGATGGACAATCGGCGACGACGGCGCTGCTACAACTCAATCGGTGGGTCGACTTGGCCGTCGATTTCAATGCTTCTTCAGGCGAGTTGAACGTCCGCATCAAACCAGTTCAACTCAACAGTCGCTGGTCAACGGTATCAGTCGCAGTCAATGCCAACAGTGCGGCGATGTCAGCTGCAACCCTATTGATTGCGGGCGGTCCGCCAGAGCGCCTTGCCATCACGTTCGACGGCCGTATCGAGAACCCGCGTCTTTACGATCGCATGCTCTCCGATGCCGAGCGTGATGCTGCATACCAATCGGACCAACATCAAGCGACACCCGTTTTCGCGTTTGATTTTGCAAAGAACACTTCAACCAGCGAGATCATCGACACGGGCCCACGCCAGATAGTTGGCAACCTCGTCAATCATCCAACCCGTGCCGTACGCTCAAGCCGTTGGACGGGCCACGAAATGTGCTTCCGTCATGCGCCGGACGAATATCGCACGATCCATTTCCATAGCGATGCGATGACGGATTGTCAGTGGCCAACCGCGCTCAGCTGGCAGGTGCCCGACGATCTCAAATCCGGCTGCTATGCTCTGCGCATCTCAGCTGGTGACGAAGCCGACAACATTCCATTCTTCGTGGTGCCACCAAAAGGCAAGCCAACCGCCAAGATCGCCGTCCTCGTCTCGACCTTCACCTATACGATCTACGCCAACCACGCCCGGCCCGAATTCCGCCTGAGCACGCGCTGGGCCAAAGCGTGGCGTGAGCAAATCACCCAATGGCCGGCATACCAGCACAACCCCGCCGACCATCCCGAATATTCTTGGTCAACCTACAACGATCACCTCGATGGCTCCGGCATTTCGGTATCGTCATGGCATCGGCCCATGCTCAATATCCGCATCGGCTACATCACGTATCATGGCCCCGAGATCCGCGCCTCAGGCCTGCGCCACTATCAGGCCGACACACATCTTCACACCTGGCTCGAAGATCAAGGCTACGACTTTGACATCATCACCGATCAGGAACTGCACGACGAAGGCAATGGGCTTCTGAAAGACTACGCCGTCCTCCTCACTGGCTCGCATCCAGAATATCACACCCGCGACATGCTCGATGCGCTTGAGCAGTATCGCGACACCGGCGGTCGCCTGATGTACCTTGGCGGCAATGGATTTTATTGGAAGATCGCACTCGATCCCGAAAACAGCGGCGTCATCGAGATCCGACGCGGCGAGGGCGGCATTCGCGCCTGGGCTGCTGAGCCCGGTGAATATTACAACCAGTTCGATGGAGAGTACGGTGGCCTATGGCGCCGCAATGGCCGTCCACCACAGAACCTGGTCGGCGTCGGTTTTTCAGCACAAGGCAACTTCGTTGGCTCCCACTATATCGCCAACGACGACGCCCGCGCCTCGCGCGCCGGCTGGATCCTCGATAACGTCGACGACAACACGTTTGGCGGTCACGGTTTAAGCGGTCACGGCGCTGCTGGTTTCGAGCTCGACCGCGCCGACAAGGCGCTCGGCACGCCATCCCACGCTGTCATCCTCGCTACTTCCGAAGGCCACGAACCCGAAGCCCCTTGGGTGCTCGTGCCAGAGGAACGTCTCACGCACCTCACCAACGTATCTGGCGAAAGCGAACCCGAACTGATCCGCTCCGATATCGTCTTCTTCGAGACACCAGATAACGGCGCTGTCTTCTCGGTTGGCTCAATCACTTATTGCGGCTCGCTGCTCACCAACAACGGCGACAACGACATCTCACAACTAACCAAAAACGTCCTCAACCGCTTCGCCGATCCAGCAAGCAAATTCGAGATGCCGGACTAACGCATGTCGCAGCCAATAGGATTCAGTACGCAGTGAGCGCATCACAAACCGTCTCGAATCAATTCTGGCAACTCATTCCATAAATGCGTAGCTTAAAGGGCGTCTAATTTAGATGGAATCACGGAAAGGGAGCGCATACGACCCGGCGCGTTGCGTGGCGCCCTCGCAGGCCCGAGCCTCCGCGAGGAATAGCCAGGGCTGTTCAACGCTAACTGCATGAAGCGATAATTGAGCGGCCGTGTGATGTCGAGGACGTTGTGCCACATGGCCTGCGAGATATTGTTTTCGCCGTTGGCACGCAGGATATTGAGGGCGAAGCTACGTACCCTGGCG
>CAJQQK010000037.1 GCA_905480435.1 uncultured Hyphomicrobiaceae bacterium
GTGATAAAAGTTCCAGGAATTCTGATGCCATGAGTGCGCTCCTTTCGAATCAAACGCACTCCTATAGATTCAGATAAATCCCCGACCGTGAATCCCTTATCGCAGAGTTATGCAGCAGTCAGCGTTGAACAGCCCTGCAGAACCTGCTCGGCGCGAAGCATGTCGTTCATCATCGGCTGGCCTCCTTATTGTGGCTGACAGCTGACGCGAGCGCTGACTTTATCGGTTTGAACGAACGCCGATGCAGCGCTGTAACGCCCAGCCGATGCAGCGCCTCGCTATGCTGTGCCGTGCCATAACCCTTGTGTTGTGCGAACCCGTATCCCGGATACTGCACATCGAGCCGCTTCATCATCCGATCGCGGCTGACCTTGGCGATAATTGATGCAGCCGCGATTGAGAGCGACAGCGCATCTCCCTTCACGATCGTCTCGGTGGCACAACTGAGCGCTGGCGCCTTGTTGCCATCGACAAGCACCAGGCTTGGGTTGCAATCCAACTCCGCGACGGCCCGTTGCATCGCCCAAAGAGTCGCAGCCAGAATGTTATCGCGATCAATGCGTTCGGCATCAGCAAACGCGACACCAACCTGTGCCGTAGAAAATATCTCATCGAACAGCGCTTCGCGATGCGCCTCACTCAGTTTTTTGGAATCAGCGATGCCATTAGGCACGCGTTCTGGATCAAGTACGACAGCGGCGGCAACCACCGGCCCCGCCCATGGCCCGCGTCCAGCTTCATCAACGCCTGCGATAATCGAGTGTCCTGCTGCACGCCCGCGTTGCTCAAACTCAAAACTTGCACCATTCGACTGACTGGTCGCACGGCTTCCGGCCTTAGCCTCGGATCCAGCCTTGGCCCCAGACTGTTTTGGCTCCCCTGAACGCGCTTCCTGCATACTCGGTCCCTCTGTGTCTGTTACTCGTTCGCTCGTTACCCGTATGCCCACTGCCCGTTTTTAAGATGCCGGCGAGATTGCCAGCTTCTCCCCCGGTTCGTGACATTGCGATCGACATCACACGACGCTTGGCTTTGGCCGCACTCTGCCATTCCTCTACAGCCGCAGCATACTACAGCAACGTCAGTTGATCGCCGGCTTTAGCGGGAGGCTGAAACAAATCTGTCGGCATGCGCAGGTGCCGCTGGTTCAGTCCAAGCCGTTTGATCGCCTTGTGGAAACGCTGCCCGATCAGTTCCGCAAAGGGGCCACTGCCTCGCTGCCTCAGCCCGAAATCTGAGCGGTAATCAGCGCCACCGTGCATGCTCGATCCGGAAAACTCTCCTCCAACCATTCTCGGAACAGCGTCTTGAGCTCAAGCGGCAAGCGCAAAAGCACATATGAAGCGCTCTCTGCTCCAGCGTCGCGACCGGCAGTGAGAATGGCTTCAATCTCGTAGTCGGTCAGCCCCGGAATGATCGGCGCCGTCATGATTGTGGTTGGAATACCAGCCTCGCTAAGCCGTTTGATCGTCTCGATTCGGCGCGACGGCGTCGCAGCGCGCGGCTCCATGGCCCGCGCCACACGCGCATCGAGCGTCGTCACGGATAGGGCGACGCGGACAAGATCGCGCTCAGCCAGTCGCTGCAGAATATCAATGTCGCGCACAACCAGCGCGGACTTGGTCACGATGCCAACCGGATGGGAGGTGCGGTCCATCACTTCCAGAATCTGTCGCGAGATTTGATAGGTTCGCTCGATCGGCTGATAGGGGTCGGTCACCGCACCAAGCGCAATCGTCTTTGGGACATAACCGGGTTTGGCAAGTTCATTTTCGAGCAGCTCTGCGGCATTGGTCTTGGCATACAGCTTGGTTTCGAAATCGAGGCCCGGGGAGTGCCCGAGGTACGCGTGCGTCGGCCGCGCATAGCAATAGATGCAACCATGTTCGCAGCCACGGTAGGGATTTATGGATCGGTCAAACGACAGATCCGGGCTGTCGTTGTGGGAGATGATCGAGCGAGCCTGCTCAATCTGCGTTTCGGTTGTGAACCGTTCGAGCGTCTCAAGACTGCCCCAGCCATCATCATCTTCAACATGCGTGTGGCGCTCGAAGCGCCCATCTCCGTTGCTGAGCGCACCCCGGCCGCGCCGACGTTCGCTGTCTATCAATGATGCATCACGCATGCCGGCACTCGCTGAACGTTAGTTTCATATTTCACAAGTAAACAAAAAGAGAACAAATAGCGATCAAAAAGGTATTTGTATGCTGCTTGAGCCGTGTTGAGAGGGGCTTTTTCCTTCCAACCGATTGACTTACGGGGCGAACGACGTGCTGTTGCTCAGTCTAGGCTTGATCTGCGCAAAAGCCTGGGCTCACGGAAGACGAAACTGTGGTTGAGGCAGCATGATTTCGGTGGTCATACCGACACGGAATGCAGAACATCGGTTGGCGGCAACGCTGACGGCGCTCGTACCAGCTGTCGTGGACGGCGCTGTCCGCGAGGTCATCGTTGTTGACTGTGGCTCGACGGATGCGACGAGAGCGATTGCCGACGCAGCCGGTGCCCGCCTTATCGAGGCGCCTGAGGGCCGTGGTGTTCAATTGCAGGCCGGCGCGGCTGTGGCCCGCCGTCCATGGTTGTTGTTTTTGCATGCCGATACCGTACTCGAAGCGGACTGGCACGATGAGGTGGCAGCCTTCATCGAGCATATCGGGACTGGGCAGCGCACACCGGCTGTTGCTGCATTTCGGTTTGCAACTGATGGTATCGGTCTCGGCGCGCGGGTGATCGAATGGGGTGTCGGTATCCGATGCGTCGTGTGTGCCCTGCCTTATGGCGACCAGGGGCTGCTGATTTCGCGTCAGCTCTACGACGAGATTGGTGGCTTCAAGCCTGTTCCGCTGTTTGAGGATGTCGACATTGTGCGCCGTCTCGGGCGCCGCCGGCTATCGATACTGCGTGCTCGAGCAACGACCAGTGCGGCCCGCT
Source organism: uncultured Hyphomicrobiaceae bacterium (assembly GCA_905480435.1). GTDB lineage: Bacteria > Pseudomonadota > Alphaproteobacteria > Rhizobiales > Hyphomicrobiaceae > CAJQQK01. The sequence continues at coordinate 2,932 of CAJQQK010000037.1, forward strand.
ATCAACGCGGATATGTGCGCAGAGTGCTGCGCAACTGGGCCTGTTTTGCGCTCTATTACATGGGTGTATCGTCCGAGCGGCTTGAGAAAATCTACAATGGTTGAGCGCCCCTCAATCAATCTTCGAGGCAACCCGCAAGGCAAGCCGGCGACCAGACGCTCAGGTTATCATCGCCAACTGGTGATCATGGTCAAAGAGCCGGTCGCAGGGCGGGTCAAGACGCGCCTTGGACGTGATATCGGCGTATCCGCTGCGACCAGCTTTTATCGACACACGCTGCGTGCGGTAACATCACGGCTGTCGTGTGATCCCCGATGGCAAACCGTGCTGTCGGTTGCGCCAGCGCCTGCAGTGGCCTCTGTTTGTCTGCCAGCACACATCGCCCGGTCCCCGCAAACAGGTCATGATCTGGGCGACCGGATGCAGGCAATATTTGCGCGCCCGCAGCCAGGTCCGGTGGTCATTATTGGCACCGACATTCCAGCTGTCACGCCGACCCATATTGCCCAGGCATTTCAGGCGCTCGGCCGGCACGACGTGGTGTTTGGCCCAGCCACCGATGGTGGCTTTTGGCTGGTTGGCATGCGGCGCATACCGCGTGTGTTCGAAGCGTTTCGCAACGTGCGCTGGTCAACTGCTGATACGCTGCGTGATTGCCTGGACGGCTTGGAGCGCCATCGCGTGGCAAGCGTGGCCACCGTCGCAACTTTGAGTGATGCGGATGAGGCTGGCGATCTGCTTGCCCTAGGTCATGTCATTGGTCGCCACGTTCTGCCAAAAGCGGCGTGAACGAATTAAATTCAAAGGAATTGTTTGAATAACCAAGACTTTCTGGTTGACTTGTTGTATTTTGTCGCATCGGGAGAGTGTGGAGTCCAAAATAGCATGTCGCAGGCATATCCGCAGTTTACGCCTGTCCAAATTTTGGAAGCAGGTCAGCGTGCGTTTGGCGAAGGTCGAACGGACTACGCGGCGCAATTTTTTCAGCATTTGATTGAGCACTATGCCGGCACTGCTGAGGCTGCGACCGCGCACGATACAATGGCTCGGATCAACGGTGTTGTAGCGGCGGCGCCCCAAGCACAACTGCAACGCAATGATCGCGCGGCTCCCGGCACCGCTCCGCCAGCCGCTTCTTCGGGGCCCGCACCAGAATACGTTCAGCCTCCTGCCGCAAATCGCACGCTGCACGGCGTACATTTGAGCGTCAATGGTGCAGCGGGGCACCACAACGGACACGCTCAAAATGGTGTTTCACAAAACGGTTATACGCCTGGCGGTTATGTAAACGGGCACACTAACGGCCATGCCAACGGTCACGTAAATGGTCATGAGGCGAACGGATATGCAGCCTCTGCATCAGGCACTGATGGTCAGCTCCGGCCAATGGCGCAGCGCCCCACTGAGCCATCGCTCGGTCGGGCACCGCTGTCACCGGTGCCGATCGATGTTCCACGCCATATTGCGCGTCACAATGAGGAGGCTACGCTTTATCAGCGGGAGCCCACCCCACGCCCTGCCGCCACGCCACAGCGGATGTTCGTTCCAGCACCCGAAAAGAATTACATCATAGGCCGGGTCATTGCTGGTTTGTTGCTGATCATCGGCATTATGGGGATCCTTGCTGGCATCGTGCTGCTTTACGCGGCGGTCACCGATCCGGGCATTTACGCAGCTGCTGGACTTGCGACACCGGCGCAGGCGCTGATTTTCTCAAGCTCTATTTTCGTTGGCAGCATTGTCGCGCTCATCGCCAGTCAGATGGCAACTGCCCTGTTTGATGGCGCCGACGCGGCTATGGATCTCGCTCGGCTCGAACGTCATAAAGTCGGCGAAAGCGATGAAGCGTAAGCGTTCACTGCTGACAGCTGGTGCATCTATTTCTCCAACATCCGCGGCATGATCTCGACGAAATTGCAGGGCCGATGCCGGTTGTCGAGCTGGTATTGCAGGATGCTGTCCCAGGCGTCTTTGCAAGCACCCGGCGATCCCGGCAGGCAAAAGATAAAGGTGCCGTTCGCCGAGCCCGCACAGGCCCGCGACTGCACCGTGGACGTCTGAATTTTCTCATACGAGATCATATGAAACACGGTCGAAAAACCATCGATGTGTTTCTCAAACAGCGGCTGCAGCGCTTCAGGTGTAACGTCGCGGCCAGTGAAACCGGTGCCGCCAGTCGTAATCACAACGTCAATTTTCGGATCACTGATCCAGGTGCTCACTTGTGCCTGCAGTGCTTGCTTGTCATCGGCAACAATGATGCGCTCAGTAACTGTATGCCCGGCGTCTGTGATCCGGTTGACGAGTATGTCACCCGATTTGTCGGTATCAAGCGTACGCGTGTCCGACACCGTCATCACCGCGATGTTGATCGCAATAAATGGTCGGCTCTCATCAATTTTGGCCATAACGATCATTCCCGATTTTGATAGTTGAGCGGCCTGCACGTGCACGGCGTTGCTATTTCAGCAGAAAGCCTTTGGACTTCACAAACGCACCGAAATCCGCCCGCTCCGGGCTCGCATACTGCCGGGCCTTGTCTTCCGACCACGTATATTTGGCCACTTCGCCAAACCGTTCGACCTGCCGTTGGTTGGCTGCGTGATGGATCGCATAGCGCCGATTGTCGTAGGCCTCAACCTGCTCTGCAATCGCGTCATCCTTAAACGTATCAACATGCACTGTCGCCTCAAGCGGCAGTCGCACACTGACGTGACCACTAGCAACTGGCCAGCCAACACCGAGCCCGACGACCGGGAACACATGCTCGGGCAGCTCCAGCACCTCACTGGCAACGTCACAGTTGTTCCGAATACCACTGATCGGGCAGCAGCCAAGACCTATGCTTTCAGCTGCCGTCATAAACGCCTGCATGGCAATGCCGGCATCGACGGCCGGATTAAAAAACGCATCAAGATGATCGTTTTCGAACGGTTTTTGCCGCCATTCGTGGATTTGCCGCTGCCGCTTGTTGTTGCCACAGAACACAAGTAGCTCAGGCGCCGATGGAATCCATTCCTGGCCGACCATCTCAGCCAGCCGCGCATGCTTGGCCTTGTCGCGCACGATCACGATATCACGTGCCTGCAGATCGCTCTTCGATGGCGCCGACAAGGCGGTCGCACACAGCATCTGTAGCAATTCAATGCTGAGCTGCTCCGGCTTGAACCGACGATGCGATCGCCGTGCTGCCATTGATTTTAGAGTAGCCGTCTCGTCGATCGTCTCAGCAGGCGGTCCCAAGTCGGCATCGAACCGATGGTTGAGTGCGTCGAACAGTTTTTGCATTCCTGGGAACTCCTGCGGTGGTCCGAATACGCCATAAGTGCGCATGGCCCTCATCGTAGCACCCTGTCATGCCGCGTCCACTTTTCGAAGACAACTCGGATTTGAACCCAGAGCAAATGAACCGGGAGCAACACATGGGCTGCTCCCGGTTCTTAGAAAATCTGATGGCTATGGATGACGCGACCTGGAAGCGTCATGCCAACCTTTGGGGTGTCGCGCGACACTTTTTTGCTCTACAGCATGCCGCATCCGTTAGGATTCAGCCGTCAGGGAGCGCATGCGACCCGGCGCGTTGCGCCGCCCCGCAGAGGTGCCCGAGCGGAGCGAGGACTAGCACCATGAGCGAAAATGGCCCTAAAACCTATCGCATTAAATGCGACAAGTTTTAGCCACGCGCCACGCCGAACATTTTGTCATCGGTCTTCTTGATGAACAGGTTAGCGAGCGCGTCGTCGACATTCTCAGGCGTGAATTTAGGTTCAATGCCCTCGAACTTGCACGACGCCAACACCTGCTCAACAATGAATTTTGGCTGGAAATAGGCGAGTGGCGCTTCGCTTTCACGAATACCCTTGAGGACCCGCACAAAGACTTCTTCTGTCAGCTCAAGGCCACGTTTCTTCGCCATCCCAAAGAAGACTTCGAGGAACAGGTCTTCCGGCGGCTCCACGGTCTCGAGTTTATAGCTGATACGGCGCTGGAAAGCCGGGTCCATTAAGTCATCGGGATGCATGTTGGTGGAAAATATCACGATCTCGTCGAACGGAATCATCGCGCTCTTGCCGGTGTGCAACGAGAGATAGTCGATGCGGCTGTTCAGTGGAACGATCCAACGGTTGAGGATTTCCTCAGGCTTGGCACGTTGGCGGCCGAAATCGTCGATGAGAAAGGTGCCGTTTAAGGCCTTGATATGCAGCGGCGCTTCGTAATATTTGGCGACCGAATTGTATTTCAGATCGAGCATCTCGATGGTCAATTCGCCACCCGTAATGACCATTGGCCGATAGCAGGCAACCCAGCGTGGGTCGATCCGGCTGCGGCGCAAGTCGGAGGGGCTTCGTTCGTTTTTCGCTTCTTCCACGACGCGATGAACGCTCGGATCGAAAACTTTCATGATTTCGCCGTCAATCTCGACGCAGTAGGGAATGTAAATGACATTCTGGAATATATTCCCAACGATCTCAGCGATCGTCGTCTTGCCGTTACCTGCGGGCCCGTAGATGAGAATGGCGTTTCCCGAGTTGACCGCCGGTCCCAGCCGGTTGAGAAAACGCTCGGGCATAACCAGGCCTTCAAACGCTTCATCAAGCTGCTTGCGTGTGACAAGTTCATTCGTAACGCGCTGGCGCAGAATGCGATCCTGATAGTCCGCGAGCGACACCGGCGCTGGTCCGAAGTATTGACTGCGTTGCAATGCATCGAGAACAAATTCGCGCCCGGCCCGGGTCAGCCCATAGCGCAACTCTGCCCTTGTTCCACCGCCGGGACTGGACGACAGCGCCTCCACGAGTTTGCGTGTCGTGGCAATTTGCAAAAGTTGGCCGACGATCGTGTTGGACAGTTTCAGAGACGCGACCAGTTGCGACGGTGTCTCGAGGTTCTCCGAGTACATGCCTTTGATCATCAGTTCGAGCAGGAACACAGAATCAACGCCGGTGGCTGCCACCATCGCCGGCGCCTGCGGCGCATCGGCCAGAACCTCATCGATCTGCTCTGCAGTCAACAAGCCAAGGGCGACAATACTCTCGCCGAGCCGGCCACCGTGCGACTGCTGATGATTGATTGCTTCGTTGATGTCTTGCGCAGAAACCAGTCCCTTGGCCACCAGGAGATTGCCAAAATTCATCGTACGTAACTTTGCTTAGCCCAACATTGACTGGCAAAACCCGCTCTGCTCCACCAGCTCTCATGATCGTGAAGCTAGAGCCAAAGAATTAAGATATTTGTCATCAACAAATGAGTTTTTAGCGTCCAACAGAACGTATGAATCTGTAGTATTTTGTTAGTGCCGCCAGCTGCACGTTAACAACCAATCAAGCGTCATTTTATGGGCTCCTCCCGAGGAAGTCGCGCCGCCCAGCCATGCGCGCGTCGACGTTGCCAGCCGACGCGCGCCTCATGCCCTCAGGCTTGCAATTCAGTCAGCAGCTCTGTGAGCAGTTCCATGCCGGCACCCCAGCCTCTGCCCATGCCCTCAACAGCTCCAGCAAAGCATGCAATCTCAGCATCGGTTGCCTCATGCGGCGCCCAAGTCAGATGCATCGTGGTTTTGCCATCCGCTTCGTCGAACACCAGGGTGGTCAATAGCACACGCTGCCAGTCCGGCATTTTCGGATTGACCGCGATCTCCCAATTGGCATTCGTCGATGACATCAGGCAGACAATCCGCTCCGGCTCGACGACGTCCGTATATTCCGCGCGCTGATACATGGAGTTCTCACCCCATTTCATTTCGTTGAGCCACAATCCGCCAGGCGTCACATCGAGACGGTGAATGATGGTCTCAACGTTTGGCCCATACCAACGCGCCAGCAGAACCGGATCGGTCCACGTCTTCCAAACCAGATGGCGCGGCGCATCAAAAATGCGCTCCAACACGTACGTCGGCAATTCACTCATCGTCAGTTTCCTTTGGTTCTGCACGCTTCAATTCCGTCAGCAGTCCATCAAGCTGGTCAAAACTGGATAGCCAGAATTTTTCAAACGTCTGCAGCCAGTCAACTGCTGCAGCCATCGGCTCAGCTTTCAACCGGGCAGGCCGGCGTTGGCGGTCAATATCGCGCTCAATTAGGCCGGCGTTCTCAAGCACTTTTAGGTGCTTCGACACAGCCGGCTGGCTCATCTCGAACGGCGCTGCGATCTCATTGACCGAAGCTTCGCCACTGGCCAACCGCGATAAGATCGCCCGCCGTGTCGGATCAGCGAGAGCCGCGAAAATAGCATCCAGATTTTGGGGTGCTAATCCATAACCAATTTGTTCCATAACTAAATAGTTATAAATATGGTGCGCGTCTGTCAACCGCAAAATCGAGCAATATATCGAAGACTTGGATCGGGATGCTCTTGCCCAGCCAGATGCAGCCTACGCCCGCGGCCTAACCGTCTAGCCGGGCACGTATCGCCAGCAGGTCGCGCCACGCCTGCCGTTTATGGCCGGGGCTGCGTAGCAGATAGGCCGGATGCAGCGTCGGCATCACAGGCACTTCAAGCGGATCTTCGCCAGGCTCCGCATGCACAGCCATCGCGCCCCATTTACCGCGCACCTTCATGATGCCCTGCGTCGTATTGAGGATCAGCTTGGCCGCAGCACCGCCGACCGTCACAATCAGTTCAGGTTGTACGAGGCGGATTTGGCGCTCCAGGAAAGGCCGGCAGATCAGCGTCTCTTGCGGTGTCGGCACACGATTGCCGGGTGGGCGCCAGTAGACGACGTTCGTAATGTGCGTATCCGCTTCACTCAGCGCGACCGATCCTAACATTTTATCGAGCAGCTGCCCTGCGGGCCCAACAAACGGCACACCGGCCCGGTCTTCATCACGTCCCGGCGCTTCGCCGATAATCATCACACGGGCTCGTTTGGCGCCGCGATAAAAACACAGGTTTTTTGCCGTCTTAGCAAGGCCGCAGCCATCAAACGAGAGCAGAAGCGCCTGCAACTCATCCAGTGAGGTCGCCTGCTTCGCTGCATCGCGGGCATTGGTCTCGGCCGCTTCATCGGTGATCGTGACGGACGGTGCAGCGGGTGGTGGCGCACTAGCTGTCGGCGCTGGGCGCCCAGGCACACTCGGGGCCGTTCGTGGCGCGGCTGGTCTGCCGGGCGCTCCAGATTGCGGCGCCCCGACATTCAAAACCCCATCGCGTGATGGCGCCTGTTTCGGCGCAATGAATCGCGCCGGAGCCACCTGTCCTTTGGCGAGCCAGTTCGTCGCATCAGGTGCCACGGCGTGGTCCGCACCCATCGCCCGATACCAGTCCAACACAGCCGTCAACGCCCGATCACGAGCGAGCCCGTCGGACATATCAAAAGCCTGATGATCTGGGCCATTTTCCATAGAGGCTAGTCTAACTGGTCATCGCTGAGCGTTCCAGATGGGAAATTACTATAAAATGTAGTCATTCCGCGTTCATCCATGGCCAGATGGTCTTGACGCAGATGTCGTGAGGCGGCGTATATGCCGTGAATTGTTGGACACTGCAGGATTAGGTCAAAAATGACGACAGATGGTGAGCCGCGTCCAGAGCGCGAGTCGATGGAATTCGATGTTGTAATCGTCGGCGCCGGCCCAGCCGGTCTGGCAGCTGCGATCCGCCTAAAACAGCGCGCAGCTGAAACCGAGACTGAAATCAACGTCGTCGTACTCGAAAAGGGCTCCGAAGTTGGCGCTCATATTCTGTCGGGCGCAGTGATCGATCCGATTGGCCTCAATAAGCTGATCCCGGATTGGCAGGAAAAGGGCGCGCCGATCGCAACCAAGGTCGAGCAAGACAAATTTCTCGTCCTCGGTCCAGCCGGTGTGTTGACCCTGCCAAACTTCCTGATGCCGCCACTGATGAACAACCACGGCAACTACATCGTCAGTCTTGGCGAAGTCACTCGCTGGCTCGGTGAGCAGGCTGAGGAACTCGGTGTTGAGGTCTATCCGGGCTTTGCCGCCTCCGAAGTGCTCTACAACGACGATGGCGCCGTCTACGGCGTTGCAACAGGCGACATGGGCGTCAACCGCGAGGGCGAGCAGAAGGATGTCTACACCCCCGGCATGGAGCTGCATGGCAAATATGTGCTGTTCGCTGAGGGCGCGCGCGGTTCCTTGTCGAAGCAACTCATCCGCAAATATCGTCTGGACAAAAATTCCGAGCCGCAAAAATTCGGCATCGGCATGAAAGAGCTCTGGCAGATCGCACCTGAAAAGCACAAGCCGGGTCTCGTCCAGCACACCTTTGGCTGGCCACTTGGCAACGCAACCGGTGGCGGCTCGTTCCTCTATCACTATGGCGACAACCTCGTCGCTGTCGGCTTCGTGGTGCATCTCAACTACAAGAACCCATACCTCTCTCCCTACGAAGAGTTCCAGCGCTACAAGACCCATGTTGCCATCGCCCCCACACTCGAAGGTGGCAAACGCATTGCTTATGGTGCCCGCGCAATCACCGAAGGTGGCTGGCAGTCACTGCCTGAGCTTGTCTTCCCAGGCGGCGCCCTGCTCGGTTGTTCAGCCGGCATGGTCAACGTGCCGCGCATCAAAGGCAGCCACAACGCCATCCTATCCGGCATCGCCGCAGCCGACGCCGCCTGCGACGCGCTCGTGGAAGGCCGCAGCGCTGACCGCCTCGACGCCTATGAGCACACCGTCCGCACTGGTCCGATCGGCCAAGATCTCAGAAAAGTTCGCAATGCCAAACCGCTTTGGTCGAAGTTCGGCACTTACATCGGTATCGCCCTTGGTGGCCTCGACATGTGGCTCAACACGATCATTTCCGGCGTCGGTCTCGGCTTCACGATGAAGCACGGCAAAGCCGATCACGCGAGCACCCGCCGCGTTGGCAACTACGAGCCGATCGAATACCCACGTCCCGACGGCAAATTGACGTTCGATCGTCTGACCAATGTTTCGTTCTCCGCGACCAATCACGAGGAAGACCAGCCGGTCCACCTGCAGCTCGCCGATCCGGCCATTCCCGTAAAAATCAATCTGCCGGAATGGGCCGAACCAGCTCAGCGCTACTGCCCGGCGGGCGTGTACGAGATTGTCGACGGCGACGATGGCCAGCCGAAGTTCCAGATCAACGCCCAGAACTGCGTCCATTGCAAAACTTGCGATATCAAGGACCCGAGCCAGAACATCACCTGGGTCTGTCCTGAAGGCGGTGGTGGCCCGAATTATTCGAACATGTAGGCCGCTTCCCCCAGCCGCCAGCATGAACCGGATCTGAATAACGTGTTCCGATTGCGTTCAACGCACTGATGTCAGTTTGTCGACAGTGACAAGGCCGATAGTGGCAGGGGAGACATCAGATGCAGAACGGTAAGATTTTAAGCGCAGCATTGGCTCTGGCAATGGTTTGCGCCATTCCGGGTGCACAACAGGCTCTGGATATCGGCGGCTCAGCAATGGCCGCCAAAGGTGACCGGACAAACCCGGAAGGCCGCAACAAAAACCGCAACCGGGCACGGGCGAGTAATAGCAATCGCCGCGATGTCGGAGACAGCCAAGCTCGTAACGAACGCCGCACCGTAAGTCGCGACGTGACACCGCGCCGTCAGCCACGCTTTGCCCGCAATCAATTCAGAGCCCGCGAAGGTTTTCGTCGCCATCAGCCGCGCCGCTTTGGACGCGGCTTCCGGAATGACCGGTCTTGCATTCGCCCACGCCGCATTCAGAACCGCTTGTCCCGCCAGGGTTGGGATGTCTATTCATTCCGGCGTTCAGGTGGCAACTTCAATGCCGGCGCCCGCAACCGCAATGGTCAAAGACATTCGCTGACCGTTAACGGTTGTAACGGTCGCATCATCACGGCGCGCAACATCGAACCGCGGAAAAAAAGCAAGATTAAGCGCACGCTGCGTAAGATCCGTCGCACGTTCAAGAAAATCTTCTAACAAGCTGCGATTGCTCAAACAATTAGTCCGAGGACACAGCGTGTCCTCGGACTTTGTCGTTCAATTCGCTCTCAAAAAATTACATCGTCCGTATCAGGCATCCCAGCACGAGCAGCAGATAGGCGACGACCATACCGGCAAACTGCATGCCGTCGCTGGTCAGGCCAGGTATCGCCGCGCCGAAATACCTCGCGAATACAACCGCCATCGCGACGATGAATGAAATGAGAAATGTGATCAGGCTTGGTGTGCTGAGGCCCATGGTTGTTCCCGTTCCTATTGACTTGATTGATCTTGTTTTGATCGATGTTTGGGCACGCGCCATGCGGCTTGTCCGTTTCAGTTAGCTCAAGATCCGAATATCCGTTGTGCGCTTGGCAGCAACAGACGATGCGCATCTACATCCCGATTCCGGTCGAGGCGTCCATATCGTCGTCGAGGCAGCTGCAACCGAGGTGTGGACAACGTCCACGGAGCCCCGCTTTTTTCGTCAACGCTTCATTAACGCATTTTGCGTAACGATTCGTACGCCGACTGTTTTTGTTGTTGCGGAGTATTTTTCATGTTCAAGGCTGCAATTGCCGAGCCGAGCCCGAATTACGCAGAGCGTCGCACCAGCGTGCGGCACACCGTACACATCGAAGCGATCCTTCATGCCAACGGTGAAGCTCAGTGGACCATCATCGATGACTTATCCACAGGCGGCGCCGGTCTCAACGGCGCGATTGGCATTTACGCGAACGATAACATCGAAATCGAACTTGCTGATGGCCGTCGTTTGGCAGCCGAGGTTGCTTGGTGGTTGACCGGTTGTTGCGGCATAAAGTTCCGCGAGCCATTGCAGCCTGATGACCCAATCTTCGCGGCCGTCAAAAAGTAGGTCGCGGTCGCTTCCTCTATTTCTCTGCCGACACTAAGCATTCGTATTGGCAGCCGGTGGCGGTGTCGTCTGGCCATTACCGTTTTCGCTCTGCACCGGCTCGTCGCGCTCACTCAGTATCGTCAGCAGCGGCAGTAGGCCATCAGCATCGACCAACCGGAAGATCTCCGGATCGTCGCTTGCACCGGCACTCCATTCAGACATCTCGAGTGCTCGGTGTGCCTTAGCGATCAATCCAACGTTGTCGGCTTCTTGGCCATCAAGGCGTGTCCGGGCCTTTTGCTTCGATTCCTTGCGCGCATAGCTGAGCTCACTATCGCTGAGCGCGCGGATCAGCTTGGCATCCGTCAACACGCCTGCCACCTGGTTGAGTGCAAGCGCACGCCGTTCTTCGCGGCGGTTGGGCGCGCTGCCATCCGCGCTCTGCGGGATTGAGCCAAGATTCGGAATGACCAGAAACGCCGCCGTGTTTTCAGCCGAAACGGCATCATAGAGACCGGGCGACATAAACATCGCGCGCCGTCCATAATGTCCGAGGTGATGCACCACATGTCGACGCACCCACTCAAGATTGACGTCCTTATCATCGTCCTCGGCAGACGATATGGCGGTGCGGATAGACTCTCGCGTCCGCGCAATCTCGACCGGACCAAGCGTATTCCGATTGGGCGGTGTCACCGGCGGGTTGATGACGGTCAGCGCGAACAAGCCGAGGTCAATACCAAGTGTTGCAAGGAATGCGATCAGATCACGTCCCGAAAAGCCACCTTCGTTGGCAGCACTTGCTTTGCCAGGATCGGTCGATCCGCCGGAAAGCCCGAATGAAGCAAGCTCGGCGATCTTGGCCCACATGCTTTTAACGGCGTTCGCAACGCCGGCAGGGCCTTCGTTAAACGCCGCCTCGCGCAGCTTAAGAACCGCAGGCTTATCGGCTTGATCCGCTGCTTGTTTCAGTCGCTGTGCAAGCGTCGGATCGTGGCATGAAAATCCGGATTGTCCGGGCTGCACAGAAACCGCGCTAGCCAGCGCCCGCATCTCACCAGCTGTCGACTGACCGATCGAGTTACTCCGTGCCGCGAATGTTGGCAGCGGTCGCTTCGAATCGAGCCTGACGTTCTTCAACCGTGCCGCCTTCCATGCGCGAGGCTGCAGCCTTCAAAACTTTGATGTCATTTTGCACCGGCGCGATCCAGGATTGCGCAATGTTATCGCGCAGCGACACAACGGAGTCCCGCACACTCGATCGCGCATTGTAGAGCGGCCCACGGCCAGCGCCCGATGAGAGACCGCAACTGCCACCACTGGCTTCTTCCCGAGCCATCTGGCTGTCCGACCAGGAAACCACGCTGTCGAGCTGCAGTTTCACCGCATCCAGCCGCGCCGACAGCACAGCGCTCGCATCGCGGGCATCTTCCTGCAGGTTCGAAAGGCTTGTGCGTGTTGCCTCTTCACCGGCAATCAGGCTCCACCAGAATCCATAGCCAAAGCCGACGGACCACAACGCCAGAAACGCATAGAGCGCGAACGTCACCAGCCGCTCGCGAAAGAAGAACCGGTCGCGCCCGAACGTTTCGCGCAGCGCAAGCCACATCAGAAACGTCAGCGTCACAACGATCGCGATCACCAACGCCTCGTTGGTCACCGACAGACCACCAACAATTTCCCGCCCGCTGCTGCCCGACGACGAAACACCGACGATTAAAGTCGCTCATGCCGCTCCAGGTCGCATAGCCGGAGATTGCAAGCAGCATCAGTGACGCGACCCCGATCAGCGTGTTACGACCGAACAGATAGTCGCCAGCTCGTGTCGCGCGCTCCCGCATCGTGCTCTGGTTCGCAGCCATGACGTTTCCTTTGTGTGGCCAATTCGTTGGCCTACGGTATATTAGTTACAACTCGACTATATGCGAACTGCCGGACTTTTCATCTTGTTCCGCCGCTTAGCACTGAGCCGCGGCCCATATGTATCCGCTTGGCCACGGCATTGGCGGCAGCGCGTCGCGATTTCACTCCGAGGAGTGTTTCTGCAGAACGGACCATTCCCCTAAAGCGTTGTGAGCGTTATACGGCGAACAGATCCGATTGTGAGTCGGCCAATTGATGCGGCAGTCAACTATTGCCACGGGAGATATCGAACATGGATTTCTTTACGCTCGAGAATTTGTTCACGCTGTTGATGCTGATCCTGCTGCAGGCCGTGCTCGGCTTCGACAACCTGCTCTATATCTCGATTGAATCGAAACGCGTCACTCCTGACCAGCAAAGCCATGTCCGTCGCATGGGCATCGGCATGGCGATCGCCTTGCGCATCATCCTGTTGTTCGTGCTCGTTTCCGCAATAAGCGCGTTCACATCACCAATCGCCAGTGTTCATTGGACCGGCGTTGTCGAGGGCGATATCACATTCCATTCGCTGATCGTGTTGATCGGTGGCGCCTTCATCATCTACACCGCGATCAAGGAAATTTACCACATGCTCGGCGTCCATGAGCTCGAGCACGGTGGCGACGGGTCGACCCGGACGGTGACGTCAGCGATCACCTGGATCGTTATCATGAACCTGGTTTTTTCTTTTGATTCAATCCTCTCGGCAATGGCACTGACAGATAATTTCTGGATCATGGCGCTCGCGATCGTGATCTCCGGCCTGATGATGATCTATCTTGCTGACACAGTCGCGGAGTTCCTGAAGAAGAACCGCATGTACGAGGTGCTCGGCCTGTTTGTACTTTTGATCGTCGGCGTCATGCTGATTTCCGAAGGCGGCCATCTCAGCCACTTGAAATTCTTCGGCTATCCGATCGAGCCGATGGCCAAGAGCACGTTCTACTTCGTGATCGTCGTCATGGTTGCGGTTGACATCGTCCAGGGTCGTTACCAGCGTCGCATCATCGCCGAAACCGAGGCCCGCGAAAAGCTGGCCGCACAAAAGGCCTGATGCCAGGCGAAATCTGCATCGCCATCGCCTACACTATGTCGCGTTTTAACGGACTTATAATGCGCCTTGAAACGCCCAGTCTTCGGGCAATTTAAGGATCCAATTAAACGCGACGTGCTTTAAGTTGGGAGTAACTTCCGTGTTCAAGATCACCGAACTCGAAGACGCGTGCGCTCTTGTCTACCAGACGATGGGCGGTCCAACGCCGGCATATGCGTGGCCACTTCTTGCCAAGCGTGCCGGTCGCGAAGTGTGGGTAAAGCATGAGAACCACACGCCGATCGGCGCTTTCAAGGTGCGAGGTGGTCTTGTTTACATGGATCACCTTGCGAATTTCGGCGAAGAAGTTGCAGGTGTCATCACCGCAACCCGTGGCAATCACGGCCAGTCAATCGCCCTGGCAGCAGGCAAAGCCGGTCTACGATCGGTGATCTATGTGCCGGAGGGCAACTCTGTCGAAAAGAACGCCGCCATGCAGGCGTTCGGCGCAGAGCTTGTTGTCCATGGCCGAGACTTTGATGAGGCCGCCGCCGCCTGCCGGCAAGCCGCATCCGAGCAAGGTCTCCATATGGTGCCGTCGTTCGACCTGAAACTGGTCAAGGGCGTCGCCACCTATAGCTTCGAATTTTTCCGACAAGCCTCTGATCTCGATGTTGTTTATGTGCCAATCGGTATGGGTTCAGGCATCTGCGGTATGATTGGCGCGCGTGACGCATTGGGCCTCTCAACCGACATCGTCGGCGTTGTCGCGGAAGGCGCGCCAGCCATTGCGCTTTCCTATGAAGCCGGCCATCCGGTGCCAACCAATGAAGCCCGCACCTTCGCTGACGGCATGGCCTGCCGCGATCCCAACCCGGATGCGCTCGATATCATCAGGCGCGGTGCCGCCCGCATTGTGCGCGTATCCGAAGAAGAGATCGCGGCCGCCATCCGGGCTTACTACGAAGACACCCACAACATGGCGGAAGGCGCCGGTGCAGCACCGCTCGCGGCTCTCCTGCAAGAAAGTGCGGGCCTCAAAGGCGCTAAAACCGGTGTTGTGCTCTCTGGCGGAAATATAGATCGCTCAGCGTACGCCACAGTTTTGGCTGGCGACACGCCTCAGATATAGCCCGCAGCTGTCGGTGCTCCGCACGTAAATCACTGATTAACCGAGCATCGCGAGTTCATTGAAGCTTGTCGCGATTGCGCTGTAGTGTCACGGAACGCAGTTCATCGAGCGGATGCGGGGGGAGTGGTCGGCGTATCAGGCTGTGTGACATGTGTTTGACATCGATCACACACCCCGAAGTGAAAATCGCTTTTCAACACTTGTCAGTCGTCAAACCGCCCCAGTTATTGCTACGATGATTCTCTAGAGCGAATCTTGGTCATTGCGCGAGCCCGAGGCTCCCAAGCGAGGTCTCATGCCATCAGCTTTTCGTCTGTCTCGCACCCTTAATCTGGTGCCCGCGATCGGCATTGCTGCGGCGTTTTCCTTAACTCTCCTGTCTGCTCCAGGTGCACAAGCGCAATCGAGTGACATTGACCAACTGCGCTCACCGCTTGGCAGCTATCTCTCTGGCCGCATCGCGCGCGGCGCAAATAATTCTGCCGGCGCCGTTCGCTTTTACCGCCATGCCCTCAAGCGCGCTCCCGACAATGCGCGCTTGATCGAGCGTGCATTCCTGGTCGAAGCCACTGAAGGCCATGCCGATCGCACTATTCGTCTTGCAAAGAAACTCATCAAATTCCAGCCAAAACATCGCCTCGCCCGCGCCTGGTTGGGGCTCGCTGCCTACAAAGCCGGTAATTTTAAGCGCGCTGAACAGCATTTCAAATTGTCGAGTGCTGGCCCAATTGGCGAATTGACGAGTGCCCTTGCGCTTGCCTGGGTTGCCCGCCGCCGTGGCCGCACAAAAACCGCCTTGTCCCGCCTAAAATACACTCAGCGCGCTGAGTGGGCGCAGTATTACCTGCGTTATCACCGCGCTCTGATCGCCGATCAGACCAAACAGCATAAGCTGGCCCGGCAGAACTACAGCCGCATTTTCAAGTCTGACGCCTGGATGCCGCGCGTCGCAATCAGTTATCTGCATCACGCCGCAAATACGCGTAACTTTGATCTGGCGAGCGAGATCCTTCAGCGCAACAAAGATGCGACGTCTGGCGCGATCCACCCTTCCATTGAAAGTGTCGCCCGGCAGGTCAAAAAATCGAAGCGCCTTCCTCTGTTGATAGATAGTCCCTCTAAAGGCCTCGCTGAAGTCTTCTACGGTCTGGGTGAAGCGCTGACCACGGAAGGCGGTACGCAACTCGGTGCGGTCTATCTGCAGATGGCGCTCTATCTCCGGCCTGATTTCCCGTTCGCCCACGCAGCCCTCGCCAATGTCCATGAGACCGCGAAGCGATACGAAGTCGCCAATGCCTATTACGACAATATCCCAGCCTCCTCTGCGCTGCAGCTTCTGATCAAGATCCGCAAAGCTCACAATCTTGACGCGTTGAAACGCACTGAAGAGGCGCGCGACACTCTGCTCGACCTCGCCAAATCCAACCCGCGCGATACCCGCCCGGTTGAAGCGCTTGCCAACATTCTACGCGGCCGCGAGAAGTTCACCGAAGCGATCAAGCACTACGACAAGATCATCTCGATGCTCGGCGAGCCGAAGCCGGGCCATTGGACATATTGGTATGCCCGCGGCACCAGTTACGAGCGCATCAAGGATTGGCCAAGCGCCGAGCGCGATCTGCTCCAGGCCAACAGCCTCAGTCCCGATCAACCACTGGTGCTGAACTATCTCGGTTACTCCTGGGTCGACCGCAACATGAACCTCAAGCGCGGCTTGGCCTTCATCAAGAAGGCCGTTCAATTGAAGCCTGCGGATGGCTATATCGTTGACAGTCTGGGTTGGGCACATTTCCGGCTTGGCAATTACAGCAAGGCAGCCGAGAAGTTGGAGCGCGCCGTTGAGCTGCGTCCATCCGATCCAATTTTGAACGATCACCTTGGTGACGCGCTGTGGCGTATCGGTCGCATTCGCGAGGCCCGCTACCAGTGGCAGCAGTCGCTAACGCTGAAGCCCGAAGCCGACAACGAACGCAAAACGCGAGACAAGCTGGTGAAGGGGCTGCCAAAGCTCGGTGCCATCAAGTCAGCGAAGCCAAAGAGCGATAAGCCACTTGGTAAACGCGTCGAGACAACTGACGACAAAACCAAGCGCTAGACGTGACGTCGCAAGTAGATGCACCTACGCCGGCTGACGGTGAACCTCGACGAGCGATCGCAGAGTTCGCCGCCGCCAAGATAAATCTCACGCTCGAAATCGATGGCCGTCGCGCAGACGGCTATCACGCGTTGCGTAGCCTCGTCGCATTTGCGCGCGACGCCGGCGACGAGCTGACATTGACGCCCGGGCCGGAATTGTCCTTGGAGACAACAGGCCCCGAAGCACCCGCCATCGAAGGTCCGAACCTGGTGACAGCAACTGCGCAAGCAGTTCGCTTTGCAATCCCGAGTTCGACAACCGGTGCGTTCCTTCTCGAAAAGCATCTGCCTGTCGCATCCGGCATCGGTGGCGGATCCGCCGACGCTGCAGCCGCCATCCGGGCACTCGCTCGAGCCAACGCTATTGATGATCCAGCAAAGGAATTCGCACAACTCGCAGTCAGCTTGGGCGCTGACATCCCGGTCTGCATCGGTGGCCCCTTTTCTATTGGAAGCCCAGTCTGTACGGCAGCTTACATGTCCGGCATCGGCGACAAGGTCTGGCGCCCGGCAACTGGGACCTTGCTCCCGCCTGAGGGCCTGGCAGCGCTCCTCGTCAATCCCCGGATAGCGGTGCCGACCGGCGCTGTATTCAAAGCTCTTGCCGCGCCCGCGCTTACTGATCAGCGCCCCGCCGAGCCACCAGCGCCGTTCATCACGTCCGACGACTGCCTCTCCTATATCGCCGCTTCCCGCAACGACCTCGAAGCCCCAGCCGTCGCCATCGCTCCAATCATTGCCGAGGTGTTGTCTGCATTACGCAAGCTTCCTGGTTGCCGCTTAGCTCGCATGTCGGGTTCCGGCGCGACTTGCTTTGCCTTGCTCGATGACATCGAAGCAGCTGAACACGCGGCCCATGCCTTAGGCCAAATCCAACCACAATGGTGGATCAAAGCAACGCGCCTGGGGTAGGCGCTGTCATCTCCGCAATTATGGAGAGTGGACGTCTCTAATTCACCCGCCCAATACAAAAATCGACGACATCCATCAACGCCGTCTTCGCCTCGCAATCCGGGAAGATCGCGAGCTCATCTTTGGCAATTGTGCCGTAATGCCGGGCGCGCTCCAGCGTTGCCTCAATCGCCTTGTGGCTCTGCATCAGGCTCATCGCGCGCTCAAGGTCGCCATCCTGGATATCGCCTTCTGCAATCACACGTGACCAGAATGCACGCTCGGTCTCATCACCACGGCGGTAAGCCAAGATCACCGGCAGCGTAATCTTGCCCTCACGGAAATCGTCGCCGACGGACTTGCCGAGTTTCGCGCTGTCGCCGGAATAATCGAGCGCATCATCAACCAGCTGAAACGCAATGCCGAGCATCTTGCCGTAAGATCTCAGCGCGGCCTGCTCCTGTGCCGGCCGTTCAGCGATCGCAGCCCCAACCTCGCCGGCCGCCGAAAACAGCGCCGCTGTTTTGGCGTTGATGATTGCCAGATGCGCATCCTCGGTCGTGGTTAGATCCTTGGCCGCGGCAAGCTGCATCACTTCGCCTTCGGCGATCACCGCAGCAGCATTCGACAAAATCCGCAGCGCCGGCATCGACCCAACGGTAACCATCATCCGGAATGCCTGGCCGAGTAGAAAATCGCCAACCAGCACGCTCGCCTGATTGCCCCACAGTAATCGCGCGGTTTTCTTGCCGCGACGCATATCGCTGTCATCGACCACATCATCATGCAGCAGCGTTGCGGTGTGCATAAACTCAACCGTGGCCGCCAACGTGATATGTCCGACGCCTTCGTATCCAACCAGCTTGGCCGCCGCGATCGTCAGCATCGGACGCAATCGCTTGCCACCTGAATCAATCAGATGATGTGCGAGATCTGGAATTATATCGACATCGGATAATGCCTTATCGAGAATGATGCGGTTGACCGCGCCCATGTCGTCTTCGACGAGGGTCATCAGTCCGGCCAATAGCTCAGCCTGTCCGTTTGCCGGTTCGCGCGATTCATTCAAGGGAACGACAATACCCAAGGGTCTGGCCTCTATGCTGCTTCACTTAAGCGTTATTAAATCAACGCATTATTTAATCCACTCATGCCGTCTCTGTTCCTGGCACATTGCCGCATGTTCGTGGCAAAAATCGAGAGCTGATCCACTCAAAGGTGTTGAGCTTTTCGTGATCCGGCGAATTCCGCGAGATGGTACCAAATACGCAAGATTGTTCGTGCCAAGCTTGCACGCCATGGTAATTCGCCGCATCTACACGATATACTCCTGGCGAGCTGCATTGTGCTCAAGAGAGGCCCATTTATGCGCGAAATCCTCAGATCAAACGACCCTGTGCTCATTAATTTTGTGGTGGTGTTGCTCCGCGATGCAGGTCTCAGTCCCCATCTTGTCGATGAGCATGTCAGCGCCATTGAAGGCTCAATCGGTGCGCTGCCGCGTCGCGTATTGATTGTCGCAGATGAGGTCGCACAGGCCAAACGCGTCATGCAGGAAGCCGATTTGTCGCAATGGATCTCCAGTAATGCCGACCAATGACGAGCATGTTGAAGCCGCAGCCGTGTCCATGACCGCTGTTGCACCCAACTTGACGCAAGATCCAGAGGCCGAGACCCGCGATGCTTTCCTGGGCGGTGCCGTACAGGTTCGCCAACCACGCTGTGGCTATCGTGCTGGTCTCGATGCCGTCTTGCTCGCAGCCGCCGTGCCAACCCCGGCCGACGGGCAAACGCCACGCTTACTCGATGTCGGTGCTGGTGTCGGCACGGTTGGCCTGTGCGCAGTCGTGCGCCTGCCAGCCATTGATGTCACCTTTGTTGAACAAAGCGCCGAGCTCTGCGCCATAGCCGAGCGCAACATCAGCGACAATGATCTTGGGGCGCGCGCCCGTGTCATTTGCCAGGATATTATGGTGCCAGCAAAAGCGGCGCATCAGCAACTCGAAGACAACAGTTTTGACATCGTGGTCTCCAACCCACCATTCTATAACGCATCCAGCCATCGGCGCTCGCCGAGCCCACTAAAAGCCAACTCTCATTCAATGCCTGAAGACGGGCTCGACAGGTGGCTGCGTTACATGGCGCGCATGACCCGTCCTGGCGGCACGGCAATCATCGTCCACCGCGCTGATCAGTTGCCGGAACTGCTCGCTGCGATGACATCGCGTTTTGGTGCGATTGTGCTGCAGTCATTGTACCCACGCGTCGGCGAGCCGGCATCCCGCGTCATGCTGCGCGGCATAAAGGGCAGTCGTGCGCCGCTGCGTATCTCACCTGGCATCTGCCTGCATGGCGAGAGCAATCGCTTCACACCGGAAATCGATCGGATACTAAAGACGCCCGCGCCGCTGGATCTCGGCCATTCAACCATCTGAAATAGCCAATCAGCTTGCAAAAGCCCGCGTAACGTCCCATCTGGACGCTCTAACAAACAGCTCATTCCCAACGAAGGACGGCGCAAACCCATGTGGCCATTTTCTTCCCCGCCGAAAATCCCTGTTCTAAGGCTTTCCGGCCCGATCGGGATGGCGTCACCGCTACGCCCATCGATGTCGCTTGCAACTCTGGCAGGCCCTATCGAGCGCGCCTTCAACTATTCAAAGCTGCCAGCCGTTGCTGTTGTGATCAACTCACCAGGCGGCTCGCCGACGCAGTCAAACCTGATCTTCAAACGCCTGCGTCAGCTCTCTGAAGAAAAAAAGAAAAAGGTCTACGTATTCTGCGAAGACGTCGCCGCATCGGGAGGCTACTTCCTCGCGGTCGCTGGCGACGAAATCTACGCCGATGACTCGTCCATCGTCGGATCGATCGGCGTCATCGCGGCAAGCTTCGGTTTCGTCGAAGCCCTCAACAAGCTCGGCATTGAGCGTCGCGTCTACACGGCTGGCGAAAACAAATCGATCCTCGATCCGTTCAAGCCCGCTCAGGAAGTAGACATTGAACGTCTGAAATCCATCCAGCTGGACATCCACGAAGTCTTCAAGGGCGTCGTCCGTTCTCGACGCGGCGACAAGCTCAAGGGCCCTGAATCAGAACTCTTCTCCGGCGCCTTCTGGGTTGCTGGCAAAGCGCAGGAACTCGGCCTGATCGACGGCATCACTGACGTGCGCACCAAGATGCGCGAATTGTTCGGCGACAAAGTCGTGCTCCACAACATCAAGCTGCAATCCGGCGGCCTACTGTCCCGGCTACGCCGCCCTTCACTCCAGGCATCGGCGCTTGACGATGCCGCTTCGGGCGGCCTCCGTCTCGAATTCGCCGAAGATCTAGTATCTACTGTAGAAAAGCGCATGCTCTGGCAACGCTATGGCTTGTAACGCTTAACGTTTGAGCCTGGCGAACCCACCTCTTGGGAGCTATTCTAGCGACCCAGCATGTGAGTGCGAGACACAAGAAGTGACATTAGCGGCTTCCACCTCTTGGGAGCTGTCCCAGCGACCCGGCGCGAGTGCCGCCCCCGCGGAGCCGCAGCCCGGTCTTTCACCGGGCGGTGCGCGGCGTGAGTGAAAAGGAGACACATCTACCATGCCGCAACTCATCTTGTTGGTGGCTGTTGGAGCCGGCGCCTACTACGGCTACCGTTGGCTAAAGCGCCAGGTCAGCGACGCAGCAATTGCAGCTGCTAAAGAGGCAGCAAAAAAGCCTGTGTCTCCATCTGAGCGCGCCCGCGAAGCCGGCGAACTCGTCTGGGACGAAAAAGCCGGCGTCTACCGCACCAAAGAAGACTAGTCACGCTCCGACCAAGCAGGTGGCCGCGCCAGCAGATCGCCGTTGGTCGCCAGCCACAGGCTCGTTGCGATCCGCTCCGCCGCCTCAACGACCAACGCGCGAGCGCCCGGCTCAAACACCTCATCCACCGTCGCATCAAATAACTTCAGCCAGGCGCGAAAATCATCCTCATCGAGGCGTCCGAGTTTAACATGCACAGGCACTGGTCGGCCGTCATATTCGGCTGTCTTCAGCAGCACTGACCGCCAGAACCCTTTCATCACGTCGAGATGGGGGCCCCAATCACCAGGCACATGCTTCTTAAATATCGGCGCCAATCGCGCATCATGCTGCACGCGCTCATAAAACATTTCGACGAGATCTGAGATCTGCTCCGCCGTGATCGAGGCATGCAAAGGCTGCCGTTCAGATCCGGCTCTAATGGGAATTTCGTTGTCGGCCATTCAGTGCTCCAACTGTCGCGCCGCTGCGCATTGCCGCCACTCGACATCTCGCCATCCGGCGGCCACTCGACTATAGTCCGCGACCATTGTCCAACTTGAATGCGAACCATGCCCAAGATGCCGAAAAAGTCCGCTACTTCAACGCCTGCCGCCACGACGCCCATCTGGCAGCGTCCTGACAGCCTGCGCCCAAAACACTCGTTCCAGGATATGATCCTGACGTTGCAGCAGTTCTGGGCGTCCCAGGGCTGCGTGGTGCTGCAACCTTACGATATGGAGGTTGGCGCTGGCACTTTCCACCCCGCGACAACGCTGCGTTCGCTCGGTGCCCGGCCCTGGAATGCGGCTTACGTACAACCATCGCGCCGCCCCAAGGATGGCCGCTATGGCGAGAACCCCAACCGCCTGCAGCACTACTACCAGTTCCAGGTGGTCTTGAAGCCCAACCCGGAGAACTTCCAGGAGCTGTATTTGGGTTCGCTGAGGGCCATCGGCCTCGATCCGGAAGTGCATGACATCCGCTTCGTCGAAGACAACTGGGAATCGCCGACCCTCGGCGCCTGGGGTCTGGGCTGGGAAATCTGGCTCAACGGCATGGAAGTCACCCAGTTCACCTACTTCCAGCAGGCCGGGGGACTGGAATGCTTTCCGGTTACCGGGGAGATCACTTACGGCCTCGAGCGCATAGCCATGTACCTGCAAGACGTGGACAGCATTTACGACCTGGTATGGGCCGACGGCCCAGCCGGCAAAGTGACCTACGGCGACGTGTTTCACCAGAATGAAGTAGAGATGTCGCGCTACAACTTTGAGGAAGCC
>CAJQQK010000038.1 GCA_905480435.1 uncultured Hyphomicrobiaceae bacterium
TCGAGGGCATCAATTCTCTCGTCCAGGCCGCAAAAGCCAAGGCACGCGGCTACCGAAACAGCAAGACCTTGAAGGCCGTCACCTACCTCATAGCTGGCAAACTCGACCTCAGGCTACCCACTTGAAACGTCGGGTAGCCGGCAATGATCGGGCCCAACCTTTGGACTGGAATTACGAAGGTTCGGGCCGGTGCCGGCATCGCAGTTGTCGGCAACCCCGAGCAATGCGCAGCTCAACTGCAAGCATTCATCGATGTCGGCTGTCATTCGTTCTGTCTGTCCGGCTTTCCCCATGACGAAGCCGCATCAGGTTTTGCACGCCTCGTTCGACCAATCCTTGCTGAGGCCAACAAAGCCCACATGCCAAATGGCTAAGTCACGCTGGCCGAAAACAAGAAACGGGGAGCATACAAATTGAATTGTACGCTCCCCGTTGATCAGCATCTGGACGAACCTTGCGGCCCGCTTGGATGATTATTCTTAGAGCGCTCCAGCAGCCTTGAGTTGGGCGATGAAGCTATCCATGCCCTGCTCCTTGAGAATGCGCTCTGCGACTGCCGGTTCGAATTTGCCTTTAGCATCGATCCAGGCTGCAATCGCGCCTTTGCGCCATAGCGCCAGTTCCGCCTCGGTCGGCTTATACCATTCTTTAATGGAAGCCTTGATGATCTTTTCGCCGTCAGCGACCCATTTGCGGTCGAGTTCGCTCACCTTGCTACCGAAAGCCTTTGCAGCAGTGTGAAGCCACTTCTTTTCGTCAGCTGACAATGCGTTGTACTGCTTGATATCCATGGACAGCTGGTTGCCAGACCATGAGCCGCCGATCTCCGTGAAGTATTTCGCGACTTCGTGCAGCTTGGCAATGTTCTGCCAAGGAACTGCAACGTACTGCCCGGAGACAACACCTGTTTGCAGACCCTGATAGAGTTGGGTCCAGTCGTAAGGAACCGGCACGGCGCCCCAGTTTTTGATAAGAGTGTATTCGATCGGGCTCTTAGTGACGCGCCACTTGATCCCCTTGATGTCGTTGGGAACATGAACCGAGCGTTTCGCATTGGCCATCTGTCGGAAGCCGCCGCTTGAATAGACGATCAAGCAGATATGACCAGTGTTTTTGGCAGCCAGCTTGCATTGCCGGTCTGACAGCCATTCTTTCGAAATCCGGTCAGCGTCTTCGACACTCTTAAAGATGTATGGCAAATCGAAGATCGCCAATTCGGTGCCGAAACTGCCGAAATTCGCCGTCGAGCTCGTCCATAGCGACACCAGCCCCTGGTTGGCCTGCTCACCGCATTTCTGCTCACCGCACAGCGAACCTTGATAATGCGGTTCAATCTTCAGTTTGCCGCCAGACGCCTTTTTCAGCGCTGGTATCATCGCCTGGTCGATGGCATCGCCAATCGGCATTCCGAGGCGACCGACGGTTCCGAGTTTCAGAACTTTTTCTGCATTGGCGCTTTCGGCCGCAAACATAACGGCAGCCGCAGCTGTAATCATTCGTAACAATGACATCTTCGTCATCTTGATGCTCTCCTTAGCAACCCAACATGATGGTGGACGGGTGGGCATCATCATCATCACCGCAATGGATCGTGCGGAAGTGACAGATGTGTCGAATGGTGAGGACAGTTGCCAGCGGCCAGGACAGATGCTCTTAATGGAAGGGACAGGGAAAAGCAGCGCCAAACGGCCATCGCACTGAGCGTTGATTTTCCGGCTTGGGAGATGTCATCGTGCCACCAGCAACCCGTCACTTGTTTAAACTGCCGGCAAGATCGAGTTTGAGCCTGCGCGATCAAATTTGTGAGGCGGTGAGTTCTGCGATCACATCCGAAGCTCTGTCGTTTGACCAACCACTGCCATCCTGCGGGGAGCTTGCAGCCCAACTCGATGTATCGCGCAACACCGTATTCGCTGCTTACAACCGGTTGATTGATCTTGGTTTGCTGACCTCTCGTGATCGGTCGGGTTATTATGTCAACGTAAACGCTGAGCCCCTCAAGGCACTACCTCGAAACATCGAGAGCTCGGCGCGTGCAAGCGATGACATGCCAACGCCGATGACGTTCGCAACATCGAAACTGACACCTATCGACAATCCGACAGACTGGTCCGATTACCCCTATCCATTTCTTTACAATCAGATCGACCCCAACCTGTTTCCGGTCGATGCCTGGCGAGAGTGTTCCCGTCAGGCGCTCGGTCGCAAAGAGATGGCGTTTTGGACGGGAGATTCGGTTGAAACCGACAGCCCGCAGCTCATCCAACAGTTGCACCAACGTTTGCTCGGATACCGCGGCATCCATGCGCGCGATGATGAAATTCTAATTACACTTGGTGCTCAGAACGCCTTGTTCATCGTCAGTTTACTGTTCCCTCGCGATGGCGGACCAATAGCGGTCGAGGACCCCGGGTTTCAGGGTGCGCGTAATGCGTTTCTGCTGGCGGGTCATGATCTCGTCGGTGTCCCAGTTGATCGCGAGGGCATAATCGCATCGCAGATTCCGGCAAACTGTCAGTTGGTGTTCACCACTCCGAGCCATCAGTTTCCAACGATGGTCACCATGTCTCAGCCAAGACGCGAAGCGATCCTGACAGCTGCTGCAGAGCAAGATTTTATGATCATCGAGGATGACTACGAAGCGGAGATGAACTTCTTCGCCGGGCCGTCTCCGTCATTGCGGTCAATGGATGATCGCGGCCGGATCATTTACATGGGTAGTTTGTCGAAAACCGTTTCGCCGGGGATCAGGATTGGCTTCATTGTTGCGCACCGTGATATCATCCGGGAAGCCCGCGTCATCAGGGGCGCCATGTTGCGACACCCACCCACAATCATCCAGGAAACCGCCGCGCTGTTTTTCCGCTTGGGTCACTTTGATGCCCATCTGCGCAAAATTGAACGCCGATTCAAACGGCGATGGCACACCATGCGTGACGCCATTGTACGCCATTTGGGAATGCTGGAATTTACCGAAAACGAGGGCGGCACATGCTTCTGGCTGACAGGGCCACCTGGATTCGATGCGACCGAACTGGCCGAGCGGCTAAAGCCCAGAGGCGTTTTGATCGACAAGGGCCAAACCTTCCATCTGGCCAATGACAACAAGCGCAGTTTTCGTGTCGGATTTGCGTTTGTGCCGGTCGACAAGCTGGAAGAGGGCGTAAAACTCATCGCCGAAGAAGTGCGTCGCCTGATTTAATCGCGACATATGATCTCCAGATCCAAGAGACTGCTGGGCTATTCAATCTGTCCCTTTGAAACTCGACACCTGTCACTCGCCTCTGGAAACATTTTTCGGCTTGTTGTCTTTCCTCAGCGTCCGAAATCATGTGCCGTCGGCACGAATGTTCAGGGAAGTGTTTCCATTGGAAAGCCGTCATCCAGATACGAGCCGTTTGCGCCCCTTTGACATCGATGTTCCTGACAGCGTGGTGCAAGGCATCGTGCAACGCGTTGCCGATTATCGTTGGGGTGCCATGCCTCAACTGGATGGTTGGTCGTACGGCACCAATCTGAGTTACATGAAGGGATCGCGTCCCAGGGCGTGGTGTAACAGTGCTCGATTTCGGCGGCTTCGGCTGAAGTGAGCCCACAGGGCGAACGCAAGGCGAAGCCGCTTATCCACAGCCCGTCAGGG
Organism: uncultured Hyphomicrobiaceae bacterium; assembly: GCA_905480435.1. Classification (GTDB taxonomy): domain Bacteria; phylum Pseudomonadota; class Alphaproteobacteria; order Rhizobiales; family Hyphomicrobiaceae; genus CAJQQK01. The sequence goes on from CAJQQK010000038.1 coordinate 3,641, forward strand.
CGGTCATGGTCCGACTCAATGTTTGTTTG